>NZ_JAUBPT010000034.1:0-57187 GCF_036700905.1 Microcoleus sp. S13_C3
TCGCTTCTGTGATTTATTGCGTAAGCGTTGCTTGCCGAAGCCATCGCATCCCTCTTTAAAAACTGTCCGGAGTATTGATATTATCTACCATTGATAATTTTAACTTCTTCAGCTTTCTGATAATATACTAATTTTTGTGACAGGACGATCGGCCTTTATTTTTCGTCTACTGAATGCTGCTAATACTAGCAAGAACATCATCCGCTTCAACCACACCTTGGAATTTCTCTTCATCATCAACCACAGCAACCGTCCGTCCTTGTTCGTAGAGGTGAAAAATATTTTCGAGACTGGTATTAGCATTGGCTTTAGGAAAGTTTTGAAGCATCACAGAAGTAAGGTCTTCATTTACTTGTTGGATTGCTTCAGAAAGAAATTTTTTCTTAACCATGCCAACCAGTTTACCACCGCGATCAACCACGTACATTTGTTCGAGGTTATGGTGTAACATTTTGTCCAGTGCCACTCTAGAGGAGTTTTCACCAAGAATCAAGGTAATGGTTTGACGGGCAATTGACCCTACTTTGAGGACTTGGGCGCGGTTGACATCTCTAGTAAAGGCGCGGATGTAGTCGGAGGCGGGTTGGGTAATGAGTTCGGAGGGAGTACCGACTTGAACGATACAGCCATCTTGCATTACAGCAATGCGATCGCCAATTTTCAGCGCCTCATGAATATCGTGACTGATAAATATAATAGTTTTGTGCAGTTCTTTTTGGAGGCGCAGCAATTCATCCTGCATTTCCCGGCGAATCAGCGGATCGAGGGCGCTGAATGGCTCATCCATGAGTAAAATCTCCGCATCTGTCGCCAAAGCACGGGCTAAACCCACCCGTTGCTGCATCCCACCACTCAGCGAGTCGGGCAAATAATCCGCCCATTGCCCTAAACCCACCATTTCTAAGGTTTCCAAGGCTTTTTGGCGGCGATCGGCTTTGTCCATTCCCCGCACCAAAAGACCGTACTCTACATTCTCAGCAACAGTTTTGTGGGGAAACAATCCAAATCGCTGAAAAACCATCGAAACTTTCGTCAGGCGAATCTCCCGCATCCGTTTCTCGCCCACATGGGCAACATCTTCACCATCAATGTAAATATGTCCGCTGGTGGGCTTAATCAGACGGTTGATGCAGCGAACCAAGGTAGATTTTCCCGAACCGGATAACCCCATCACCACGAACAATTCCCCTCGATTAACTGTGAGAGATACATCGGCAATGCCTAGCACATGAAGAGTTGCTTGTAAAATATCATCTTTAGACTTGCCGTCTCGAAACATTTTGAGAGCAGCATGAGGTTTTTCTCCATAAATTTTGATGAGATGCTCAATGCAAATTTTGGGTTTTGAATTTGTCATTTCCTGGGGGCACAAGTAATGGCCGACTGTTAATATCCTGATTGAAGCAACGCTCCAGAGAGCAAATCTGTTAGTTTGAGTGTAACAGCCCACTGGTTCAAGTAAGCGAGATCGAGTCGTTCCCCTTGCACCTTCAAAACTCCCAACACATCCCTCCACTGCTTTTGGGAACCGCCAGGAATTAGTTTGTACCAACTGAGTTTTTGTAGGACGATATCTTCGGGCGAGTAGATGTAGATTCCCTCCTCTGTTAAGCCACTAACAGGGTAAAGTTGGCGACGACTCATCACCGAAGCCGAAAAAGGGTCATCGCTGCTCATGACAAAAATATCCGCTTTCTCCATTGAAGGCAAATAGATGACATTGAACGATGATTCGCGGGGTGCTGTTCTTGAATTGGCAATTGCTTCAGTCACAGCCGACTCGCTGATGTAAAACTCGCCTGACATGGCATCAATTAGTCTCTGTGCTGTTCGCGCTTCCAGGTCAATCACTAAGTCCAAGTCTTGCGTAGATCTGTTTTCTCCCAACAGCGAACTCGCCACCGAGCCGCCCACCACATAGGGAATATTCAGCGGTAGCAAGATGCTGGCTATTTTTTGCGCTAATTCGATCGGATCTGCAATCACGAGTTCACCCCAATCTTTACTGTCTGATAAAACTTCTATCCACTCAGCACCCAAACACCTTTTAATAAATTCTTGCCGAACTTTTGCCTCAGTAGCATTGGGATACTGGTTCTTTATTCCAAATATTGCCAACCTTCGCACCGCTTGATTGAAAGCGCAAGTCCGTTGTACTTTTTGTTGGGGCGTTAACTGTCGCAATAGCTGAAACATCAGCACATCCGCCTCAATGCTGGTATCGATAGATTGGGGCTTGTATCCTGACTTGACTGTGAGTGTTGGTATTGGCGGCACGGTTAAAGGAGAGTGAAACTGCATCTTATTGCACAATTATATTACAGAATCAAAGTTTTTCATGCGGATTGAAAAAGGTGATGTTTTTTTTTAATTCTTATGAAAAACTGAACCTGTAAAAACACTTGCTATAATGATATCCAGAGCAAAGGCAATAGTTGCTAGAGCCAATAACCAGATGGCAAGATTTAGACGTTTACCTTTCTTGATTGCAGCCGATTCAAATAATTCTATAGCTTCAACCCAAGTATTTGTAATGTAAGCTCTGTATCTTTCATCTGACTCATTGTACCAATAATCAGTCATTAACTCTCTAGGTTTAACAATAGTACCAATAGGGTTAGATGTTAGTCCTGTAGCAATTGCAAAAATAGATGCAGCAGAGAATCCACATACGATTACTTTGAGAATCAAACAAGTAAGACACCCTGTGTTTATGCCTGGTAAATCCGCAGCAAACCTTAGTAGCAATCCCCCAAAGCCCAAAAATGTTCCCAGCCTCCCGTTTAGGTTGTCTAAGGCTTCATTTCGAGCTTTGTAAACTGATTCTGTATACTCGTAAGCCAGGCTAATATTTGTAGAACCCGTTGCACCTTCTATAATGGATTGAGTGTTGTTATCTTCCATAAAAATGTCTAATACCAATAACCCAGAGAAACCATCTACTCCCCACACTTCACAGCCTGTCAGCCCTCAAAAAGCCAAAGGTTTTACCGGGCCTGTAAATCAAACACCTCCTGCCACACCAAGTGAGGGAACAGTAGCCAGATTCGACGGCGGTTACAACATTGTAACGTTTAATCAGCAACCGAAAAATTCCGACTAAAACTTTTTCGTACTGCTGTTCATGGGGGAGTAGGGTTTGACAGCCCTCTTCCTCAACTCAATCCAAATCCGCTCCTTTCCCCTGTCTAATTGACCTGATTCTATTTCCACACGATTACAAAGATGAGCTTGTGCGTTAATCCTCACTGCCCCAATCCAAAAAATGCTGATAATGTATTGCGCTGCTCTAGCTGCGGTTCTAATTTGTTGCTAGAAGGGCGGTATCGTGTCACACATCAATTGGGAGAAGGTGGCTTTGCCAAAACTTACCATGTCAGCGCTCGCGGCCGACTTCCAAAAGTTCTAAAAGTTTTGATTAAAAACACCCCCAAGGCTGTAGAGCTATTCAAGCGAGAAGCAGAAGTTCTATCCCGCTTCAATATTTTAGGAATTCTCAAAGGTGAGGAGTATTTTACATTTACTCCTGGTAACAGTCAGGAACAAGTGGTAAGTACCTACACAAAATTAATTACACATCCGACTTTGTTACTCTTTAGACGTATCAAGGGTTTCAAGTCAACTCAGTCGGCAATTAATTTTGTTTACCTACTTACGACCAGTTCAAAAGCGCTTTGCGGATACTCAGGCAAATTTGCAGCGGCTCTAAGAAGTTGACGAAATTTTGCATCCTTCCATAGTCATTACACCAGAAATGAACTTTCTAACATCATTTATTTTTAGAATACGCGATAACAATTGTCCTTCACCGAATCTACAATAACCCTTCTTTCCCCTTGACTCCGCTCAACCACCTCATTAAGAAATACCCCAAACCAATGCAGCAATGCAGTAAGTATGCAAGACTTTCAAGCATCGGGTCGGGTATACACCAAGCATGAAAATAGAAGGTCACGGGCAAGCGAAAATCCTCACCCAAGCTGAAATCGAACTGTTATTTAACGACGGTTTGCAGACCGATCGCGATCGCGCCCTCTTTGGAGTTTGTCTCTACACCGCCTGCCGCATTGCCGAAGCGTGCAGCTTGAAAGTCATCGATGTTTTCACCCCGGCGGGTGTCATCCGCTCCGAAATGATCATCCGCAAGGGCAACACCAAAGGCAAGCTCGGCACCCGCACTATCCCCATCATTCAAGAGTTGAGGCTGCTGTTAGAAACCTACAAACACCCCTCACACCCCTACCTGTTCCCCAGCCGCCACCTCAATCACCGCTGGAAACACGCAAACCCGGAAGCCGCCTCTCACCTATTCCAAGAAGCCTGCGAAAAAGTTGGCATCATCGGCGCTTCCACCCACAGCCTCAGAAGGTCGGCACTCACCCAGATGAGCAACGCGGGTATCCCATTGCGGATTATTCAAGAAATCAGCGGCCACCGCAACTTAGAGCAATTGCAGAAATACTTAGAAGTGCGGCCCGACCAAGTGCGCGGCGCCGTCTCTGCACTTTCTACCCTTTCCTACGTCAGGAAAATTATATATCCTGATTCAGCTCCCCCAAGCCCACAAAATCCGTTGCCCCCTCACCAACTGTCACAAGGCCAAGCAGACTCCTCGGCCCAAGAAATTCCCGACTGGTGACGAGCAATTTTAGATTTTAGATTTTAGATTTTAGATTTTAGATTTTGGATTGACACTCGCGCATCAAGAGCATCGAATGCCGATCGCTTTCTTTCCGCCCGGCAGAAGCCCTCACCCCTGGATTTGTTAAAATCGTTGGTCATGTGGAGCAGGTGCATCTACGAAACCGGCTCAAAGGAGAATTGACAGACAATGTGGCTTAAATTTGGTGTTGCTCTCAGTGGCGAACTGACGGGCATTGATGATGTTGCGCGTGGAAAAACTAACCTTGCTTGTCTCTACTGCGGTGGCGGATTGACAGCAAAAAAAGGTTCGGTGAAAGAGCACCACTTCGCGCACACCGGGGAGACTTGCAAGCCCGTGTCACAGCGGATTAAAACCAAAGCGTTTCCCTCGCTGCCCCTCTACGAGCATTTCAACATCGAACTCAAGGGTGAGGAATTGGAACAGTTGAAGGTGCTGTGGAAAGAGTACGGAGCCCAAAAGCGATCGATTCCCAAAGACTTGGTAAACTTTCGGTGGGAGCTCAAAGGATTGCTGGAATCATCGGGCGATCGCTGTTATCAGTTTACCGACTTGGGTAAAATCCCAGTGGGTGCGCTTCCCCTGGCGTTATTCAACCGAGTCCAAGAACCCCTGCTGCTGTCAGAGTTGGCTTCATTGGAAGGCTCTGTAGAGATTGCTGAAGCTGCGGGGTTATCTTGCTTAGAAGAACGGCGGGCTGATTTGCTGATTTATCGAGCACAGCTTCGTCGGATTCTGGTGAACTCGCTCTATTTCCTTGAGGTAAAAGCGGACGGGAACACGTTCTATAAAATTGGCATTACTACTAGAGCGATCGAGGAACGCATCGCCGAGGTGCAGCGGGATGTGAAAGCGCATTACTCGGATGTGGTTGTCAATTTGCTAGGGTTGTGGGAACATCGGGGGAATGTGGAGCTGTATTTCAAACACCGATATCAACCCTTTAACTACCGTATTGGCAAACTGACCGAGTATTTTGTGTTTCCGAACGTCAAGGCTATTTTGAATGATTTGTATGAAATGGAACCCAAACTGCTGAGTGAGATTGAGGTGGAGGTTCTCAGACAAATTCAAGAGCAATCAGATTCCGCTGCCAATTAATCGATCTACAGCATTCGCACGGGCTTTGCAAACCTATCCCATTAATTGAGTTAAGGGATACGAGCAGAGTGTCCCACCAAATCCATAAAATCTATCCTTGCTCGCTCGAAGCGGTGGGGGCATAATGTAGGGTCAGACTCCTCGTTCTACCCCGCTCACTTTAAAGAAAATTTAGAATAATCAGGGGAACAAATTCAATGGCAAAAAAAGCAAAAAAACTCTGGCTTTCTTCTTCTCCCAAACAGTCTAAACCTACAGTGCCTGATACTGAGAAACAATTAATCGAACCAAAATGCAATGAGTTAATTGAAACAGAATTCAATCCCAAATATATCGAATCTCCACCCACAGACCATGATTTCAACTATCGAACGGATATCTTTGGCAAGTGGTATCGCAACTACTTTTACTTCTGCTCAACTTACAATTGTCCGAGTCCGAGGGCGATTTCCCCGTCTTTTGAGTCTCGCTCCGCCCGCCTAGAATATGTTGGGCCAGATTGTTTTAATGTGGCCTACATGAGACATACGGGGCAATGGTGGGAAATTCTGCATGGTTTGTCTTTAGAAGAATGTTTATCGGAAATTAGAAACAATCCCTTGTTACATCCTTAATCGTTGCTCTAATTGGCAATCGTTCTTTTAATTATCGAATTGGCTCTCCTGACGTTCGTATTTTGTGTTTCCCGATGTCAAGGTTGTGTTGAACGATTTGTACGCAATGGAACCCAAAGTGCTGTAGGCTGTTGAGGTGGATGCAATTAACGGAGCGAGTGCGAACAACACGGATGGCTGAATTCCGCAGTTTGCTATAAGTCTAGTTACTCGCTCAGTTAACAGCCGTTTTGTGCAAATGTCGGCTCAATAACCTACTGAAAATCATGAAAGCAGACACCATCGAAATTGTTGGTTTTCACGCGCATATTTACTTTGACAATGATAGTCGCGATGCTGCTGCGTGCGTGCGAGAAGGATTGACTCAGTTTGAGGTGCAGCTAGGGCGCTGGCACGACAAACCCATAGGCCCCCACCCCCAAGCGATGTATCAAGTTGCCTTTTTACCCTCGCAGTTTGGCAAAGTCGTTCCCTGGTTGATGCTCCATCGCGAGGAACTAAATATTCTCGTCCATCCCGAAACAGGAGATGATGTGGCAGACCATACAACACATTCTTTGTGGCTGGGAGAAAAACTAGAGCTGAATGTCGAAGTTCTGCGACCTAGGACAGCCAATACGAAGTTCTAAGTCATCATTCTCAACGGTGGATTGTTCTATGTAGAGCAAACACTACTTGCTAGGTTCGGTAGTCCGCAAACTAAATTCTTTGCTCAGAGATATTATTGATTAATTAGTCAAAAACAGGCTAATCTTTGGCAATTGTAAATTATTTGAACTAAGAAATGACAGTTAAAGCTATTTCCGCCACCATCCTTTTAGGTGTAATTCCGCTTCATGTTTACCAGTTACCCGACGGCGGCTACAAAGTCGATGCGATTGGAGTTATGAATGCGGTGGACAAAAAGGGTAGTGCCTTGAGCCGGTTTCTTACTGGGAAATCGGCTTTAGCTCTGCCTTTTGGCGGATACAATTTTACGCAAGCTCAAAGCATTCCAGTGGAAGGCAACGCTCAACTAATCAAGCCCATTCCCATTGCATTAGCTACAGCATACTGGCTCAATGAAGCAACCTTCATGCAACGTAAAAGCTCAAGCTTTAGTTCAAGCCAGCATGGCTGAATCTATCGAACGGCGGGCTGATGCAGCATTCAGCATCAAGCGTACTGAACCAGAGTACAATGTGCGGTTTGGTGAATTCGTTGAGTCAGTTATGTTGGAGAACCGGCAAGAGATTACGAACAGGAGATTGCCCGGTGACGATTTGTACTTGCCAGATGGGATTAATTGACCAGAAGTGCGATCGTTCCTACAGCTACGCTAGTTTATTGATTAAAGTTTGCCCCGAAACACAGCTATGTACATCTCCCGTCTTCAGTTACTTAATTACAAGTCCTTCCGGGATTCTGGGGTGTTAGAATTCCAACCCGGCATCAACATTATTGTGGGAGCCAACAATTCAGGGAAAACAGCGTTGCTGGAAGCTCTGAGCCTGAGTTTTAAGGACATCCCCCACCGAAGTTTAAAAACAGCAGGGGATGCCGATCCATCCTCGCACGTCCAAGTTTCTCTAGTAGCGGATAAGTCGGCAATTAAAGAAGTCGCTCAAATAATATCAAGCGATTTTCAGTTCGTTTACAGTGCTAACAAAACAGACCGGAACCTAACGGCTGAGACTATGCACCGCCTTTTCTTAGATTGGTTTGATGCTCCTGCTGCGGTCGAAACTAGAGTATGCTTATTGGGTGATTGCAAGGTTGTTGAAGTTGAAAAAAGCTTGACTAATGACCTAACCTTTAACGTCTATTGTATCAACAAACAAGACTATTATATTGATAAAATAGCTGGCACTAAGTTTAATAGGTGTACTGTAGACAGCGAAATAACAACCAGACTTGTCGAATATTTTAGCCGCCACACATACAGGCTTTATGCCGAACGCCCCAATTTGGCAAGCTGCTTTTTTGGCGATCGGTCTGAACTGGAGCCTGACGGCTCGAATTTGGCTGAAGTCCTGAATCAACTTCAACTTTCTGGAAAAAAGAAACTTTTTAATCGTTTCTTAACCTATGTATCCGCTATTTTTCCAGAAATAGGTTTAGTTTCTGTCAGACCTAAGCCAAACCTCAAAGATTTTACCGGAAGTGATACGAGTCGCAGAAGCCGCGAATTAGAAATTCTAATCTGGTCGCAAGAAGCGGCTGAAAATGATAAAGAAGATTTAGCATTTCCCTTGTCAGAGTGCGGAACGGGGACAGGACAGGTTTTGGCGATTCTTTACGCGGTGTTGGCTTCCCCAACTCCTAGAACAATAATTATTGACGAACCCCAATCTTATTTGCATCCAGGGGCGGCCAAGAAGCTGATACAAATTCTCAAAGAGTTTCCGCAGCACCAATATTTTATTGCCACTCATTCGGCCGAGATTATTGCTGCTGCCAATCCCTCAACTATCGTGAAGCTTCGATATGAGGATGGCGAAACCCAAGCATCAACGATGAATGCGCGAGATATTAGGGAACAGCGCTCTCTTTTAGCTGAACTGGGGGTGAGTTTGTCTGATGTTTTTGGTGCCGACAGCATTCTCTGGGTGGAAGGGCCCACCGAGGAGCAGTGCTTTCCGCTCATATTGTCCGAGCTAGTTCCAAAACTCTTGACAGGAACCAAAATTGTCAGCATCAAAAACACGGGGGATTTATTGGGAAAGAAAGCTCACTTTGCTGATGTTATGTTTGACTTATATAAGCGCATCAGCGGTGGGAATAATTTGTACCCTCCTGCTGTAGGTTTTGTCTTCGATAAAGAATGTTTGTCGGAGTCGGATATTGAGGATTTAGAGAGAAGGAAGCCGCATCCGATTAAATTCATCAAAAGGCGGATGTATGAAAATTTTCTGCTGCATCCAGATGCCATAGCATTCGTACTCAATCAAGAAGATAATGAGCAAAAACAATCTCTTACCGGGGAAGAAATTGGAGAATGGCTCGAAAGCAATAAATTAAATAAGAATTATTTTTCAAAAACTTCTACTGAAGAGGATCTATCCGATTCCCAATGGGTTGACAAAAATATTGATGCAGCAAAACTTCTAGATGCACTATTTGCCAATTTCTCGGAAGCGCGGGTCGAGTTTAGGAAAACCAAACACTCAGTAATGCTTACAGAATGGTTGCTTGAAAATAACCCCGATAGCTTTGCTGAATTAGTCCAGTTTTTGCGAGGTATCCTTGATGCGGGTAAAGCAACCGTGTCTTGACGCGAGTGCGATCGCTTCCAATATCCAATTCTGGGAGAAACTAAACCAAACCCCAATCCACCCGCCATGCCCAAACTTCCCGAATGCGTAGGCGTAAGCCGGGGCGGAGCCATCGCTGTCTTCTCTACGCGCGCAATCAATCCTTACTTAGTTTGTGCCGTCCACGCCACAGGCTCAGACACCGACACTTGCCCCGACTTTTAAGAAAACCCTAACGCTGAACCGGAGGAACTCTGGGAACCCGAGGGTGCAAGCTACTATGACGGCGAACTTATCCTGCAACGCCCGGCAGCGGTGGACACGCCTTGCAACAGTTAGAGCTGCTGGATACCCATCCACTATTTACCGATCGATGTCCCCGGTGTGAAATGACTTATCCCCAATATGAAACGCCCCCGGTGCATTGGGATTGTTCGGCTTGCGGGTGGATCGATGATTCGGTGTGAGGCTATCGCTCCTGAGTTGTTCGTGAAACTAAATTTACCGAGCATTTCAAGATACTCGTTTCTACAAACCATTTAACGGGCAATCCGTTTGATGGGATGTTCCGATCGCAAAATACGTTCCTTCTGGGCCCGACTCCGCATAGAAGCCCTGATGCAGACATTTCGTCGGCAAGGCATATTTTGATTGGGAGGAGGAAAGGGATAACGAATGGACGTATCTTTAACATATTGCGCGCCCGACTTTCCCAATTCCCAGCTCATCATGATGATTTCCCCTCGGCTTTCAAGGTCGGGAATATATTCAAAATAGAGTTCGACTGGACCTGTTGCAATCGGCGGATAGTTGTGCAAACCCTGCTTCAGAATACAAACTCCAATTTCGTTTTTTAATTTTGAACTACAACTGGTAAGATCGGGGATTAACCCATCAGAAGCCCGCATCAGAACCAATTTCCTCACCAGCCGTGCGCCAAAAACCTGAGACTCCCGAACAATAGGCTACTTTAACCGAAGCATGGTTCGTAGCTTGTGAGTATAAGCCCACCGTTGAAGATTTTCGCTTATTGGCAGAATTACTGTGGGAGAATCAAGACAGCGTTGAAGTTGATTAGCTGCTGATAATTTTGAATTGAATTTACTTAACAGAGCGATCGCCCTATTTTGAAAAGATGAGCTTTTACCGCTATGCCTAAACCAAAGAGGTATCCCGACAATTGGCAAGAGATTGCGCTCTCGGTGAAAGAAAACGCAGGGTGGCGTTGTGCTAAGTGCCATCAACAATGCCTCCGACCCGGTAAACAAAGTGGCTTAACCAAATCTGAACGATGTGCCTTAACTTTAGCGGTGCACCATCGCAATCGGATACCGGAGGACAATCGCCCTGAAAACTTAATCGCTCTGTGTACCGCGTGTCACCTGTCCTATCACAATCGTGGTCAATCCAACGTATCGCCGGGGCAATTATCCTTGTTCCCCGATGATGGCCTTAACTGGGATATTATGGAGTGCTCTCTGGAATCGGTATGAAACAATGTATCCGATCCGAATCCGCTGGTGTCCGCTTACTTTGTTTAAAGGTAGCTTTACAGTTTTCCAGCGCGAGCGTATTCGCCGTTGAAGAGGAAATTTCGTATTTTTGTTTAAGTATCTTCCCGTGCAGTAACTTCATCGGTTTGCCAGGATTCGCTTGAGCCGCTTCTTGGCTAATTCCCACAGTTCTTGAGAGTCTTCTGATTCCTGATTCGGAGCCAACTCAGTTGCTTGGGATGTTTCAATATTTACGGAAATTTCTGGTTGGATAGTTCTTTCAGGAGCTCTCATTTCCACTCACTTAAGCCAGGCACGAGTGCTGGAAATTCATCCAATTTGCAGCTAATCCAAGCAGCGCGTTTGCCGAGCGAAATTAAGAAGCCCCGAACGATCTCGCGCCTCATCCACAAAAAACAAAACTCACCCAGCAGCGGATGTGGCTGGGCTGTTTCGCGAACGGCAGACCACTACTCTAGGTGCTGCTCAACTAAGGCAATGAGTTTAGCGATCGCTTTCTGTTCTTCTAGAAGTAGTTCTTTGAGCTGGCGCATCTGTTCTTGATTTGGGGGTCTATGCACCAAGTCATCAACGAAGTCTAGTAGGGGAGACTTTCTAAAAGGTCTACCCAAAGCAGCTTCATCTCGCAAGCGCTTGGTTCGCTCCAGCTTAGACAGTTGCAATCGGTTTTTAGCCTGACGGCGTGCGATAAGTCCGTCAAGTCTTTGACATACTTTTCCAGTCCTCTTCATCTCCATACATCTCTTTTATTTCTTGTTTTAACTCAGTTATCTGCTCGGTCAGATTTGCCACCTGATCTTCAATAACGTCTGTTTTATCCTCCTGAATTTCCAGAGAAATTTCCAAAGATTCGACATATTCGTTAGAGTCGATTAGGGAGTTACCCCCCTAACCTCTCCTTCAGAACCGTGCGTGAGACTTTCACCTCACACGGCTCCTTGATAATTCCATCCTTGTTATGGATACGATTTAAGACCAACTATCAGGTTTTAACACTTTCTTTAGAGCGCATTGACCCGTCTGTTGCTGTCTTTGTGTCGTGGCAGTGTTTATGCAGAAGTTGTAGGTTGTCATAGGTGTCTTTTCCACCTAACGAAGTCGGTTTAATATGGTCAACTTCTACAATGTCTGTACTGGTAAAGTACAAACCACAGTGAGAGCAAATACCCTTTTGTCGTTTGATTAAAGATGCAACTCTGTTAGGAGTTTCCGGGTATTCACCTCGACGCTTACTCCAGTAAATCCAGTCTCCATTAAAAGGACTAGCCTCACCCTTGACTTTTGTATGCCTTACGATTGGCGTACTTGCATGGGTGATTAGTTCTAATCCATCCTCGGTCCTGAAACACCAATTTCGGTTTCCTACTGTTCGCCAGTATTTAGCCACATTGATGTCCCCTTTCCCTCTCTTTCTTGCCCAAGCTCTTAACTTATCGTAGGTTAGTTGGTCAACCTTGTTAAAGGTTTTTTTACTAACAACTGTCGAGTAATAGTTTGACCATCCCCTAATGATTGGATTCAGCCTACTGATTAAAGCAGCTTGTGGGGCGGTTTTATGCGAGTCTACTACCTCGGCAATCTTGTCTAGATGGGTCTTGATTTTGACTTTTGAGGGTGTGATTAATGTTTTAAAACCAAGTGGTTTTCCATTTGATGTATTAGCACTACGGTAGTTTCCTACTTTGTATTGTTGCACATGGAATCCTAAGAACTCAAACCCGACATTTCCTTCTATTTCATTAAGTGTGTGGGTTAGTTTTGTTTTACTTGGTTTTAATTCCAATCCCATGTCATTTAACCATTCTGCGATTATCTCCTGAGATTTCTTGACTACGTTCAAATCCTCATGGATAATCACGAAGTCGTCAGCATAACGGATTAGGCTAAGGGCGTTCCGGTTATCCCGTTTGTTTCCTTTTAGTGTTTCCGCGTGCTGTTTAACTCTTTCTTCCATACCGTGTAAAGCAATGTTCGCAAGTAAAGGTGAAATCACCCCTCCCTGTGGTGTACCCTCATTAGTAGGAAATAACTCATTTCTCGCACAGTACCCGGCTTTAAGCCAGCATTTTAATTGACGGCTTAACGTGGGGTATGTGTGTATTTTCGAGAGTAATGCTTTGTGGTCTATGCGGTCGAAGCACTTTGCAATATCAGCATCTAGCACGTATTTAGCTTTTGAATTGGTACTGATAAATATGGCTCCAATCGCATCGTGACAGGAACGTCCTGGTCTAAAACCATAACTGTTAGGCTCAAATTTTGCCTCCCATTCAGGTTCTAACGCTATCTTACATAGCGCTTGTAGTGCGCGGTCGTTTATGGTGGGTATTCCTAATGGTCGTTTTTCATTACTTCCAGGTTTTGGAATCATCACCCTGCGAGTGGGTTTTGATTTTCCTGCAAGCTTCAACTGATTGACCAAGATAATACGTTGCTTTGGAGATAACGATTTAACACCGTCCACTCCTGCCGTATTCTTTCCTTTGTTGTCTTGAGTTACTCTACGAACCGCAATACACTTGGCAGACCAAGACCTAATCAGGGTCTTTTGTAGTTTGCGAACTGCTTTAACATCACCACGTTCACTCGCTTGGAATATTCGCTTTTGCAACTTAAAAGCCACCTTTTCTAGCTTTCGCCATTTGATGTCTTTCCACTCCACCGTCTGATTGTTCAGCGTTTTAGATATATTCATTGCTACTTGTTCTACTCCATTGGAATTACCGTGTACCTGTCAGCATATCCACACCATTACAGTGAGGCATTCGCTTTTGATACAATCCCTCTCCCTTAAACCATTCGTTAGCTACTTACTGGATATCGACCTATTTCTAGTATCCAGAGATTTAAGAGATTTACTTCGTTCCGATTACACATTTGTTTGAGTCTTTAGCGTGATGCTATCCACCGGGTTTACGGGCGGTGCTTATAAGTCGATTAACGAATCGCTTATGCCATATCCTTGCCTTTTGGCTTGGTGTTAATCAATCTTTACCGTGTTTTTCAACGGTTTTATTCTGATTCAGCCATTACACCATTACAAATGACGATGGTTCCATCACATCTTTGCTTTTGCTACGCATGGACTCTTGCTTGACAGTTACCAAGTTTGGCTCTCAGTAGTTCTGCCTTTTAACCCCGCTTTAGCCTAGTGGTTGCTACCCAATAATCTAGGGGCTATGCTTTCACCTCTGCACTTGAGGGATAGGACTTGACGCACAGCGCCTCACCTACAAATGTAATCAGTTGTCACCAGTCTCAACAACTGGGCTAACTATCCCATAAGCTTTTCAGCCTATTTTTGGTTAAACGAATCGCACCGTTAACTTTTGTATTGGATCGGGCTGGGGCGACACGCCGTTAGACCCATTGCCGTTGGTCATAGTCATTCCTCACTGGTGTCTTGATGGAAGAAACTGGCGAGATCGCTATCGATCGTCCCGGACGTCGCCCGGTGTGGGTGCGCTTGATGCGTTGGAGTTGCTAGCTATTCGCCAGCACAGCGCGCTTGCTAGTTGGTTTTGTTCGACACGCTCAAGAACTCGCACTGTCGGGAACCAAGCCTGCAAGTGGGATAAGTCGCTGTTGACGCTACCCGAATACGCTTGGAACGGGTCGCTCTCCAAACAAACGAAGGTTCGCAAAGCGTAGAGTTCATCTAACTTCAACCCGTCCAATCTGTTGATTAAGGATTCAAGGGAATATTTTCGAGGCGTTGTGTGTCCCGCAATCGCTTGTTCCCTCAGTTCCCACCAACTCATCATGTTGGCTCGTTCGGTGGGACACAAAATCTCATGTTTCCGAACGCAGATGTAAACAGGCTGTCCGTCTTCCTGTAGCAAATTATCTTGGTCATCCAGTAGGCGACCGGTGACGGTTTCAGGGCGAACGTCGGTCACTTCCATGCGTCCCATTGTGGTGGTGACGCGGGGATTGGGTATTTCTACAAAGCTTGGTTGGGCGGCTTGCGATGGCTGCCCGTGATCTGCGAACATAGAGGAAATCTCCCGAAAGTGAGTGCCAAACCCCGCCCCAGAAGATTGCGAGTCAGAGGGGGCGGGGTTTGGTTTTGGATGAATTCCACATTATACCCCTTCTGAATCCCTGTGTATACCCTCAGAGTTGAATATTGGGCACGAGGGAGAATCCTTAAGGACTTAGAAGCCCCTAAATCCTTGTAGGATAAGCAGTATATGAATTGTGGAAATATTGAAAATGCCCGACATTGATGCTCCTAAAATGGTACGCATAGATTTTTCCGTGCCTGCTCCGCTTTTAGAGCAAATGCAAGAATTAGCCAAGGATGAGGGTTGGAAGCCTGCCGAATTGCACCGAATGCTCTGGGTACTCGGGTTTGCAGCGTATACCGAACAGAGCAACAAACGCTTGGTAAACGATCGGCTTAGGGCAAACAAGGCTAAGGATAAACTCGACACCTGAGCTGTTGAGGCAGTCAAAACGCCTCGAACGAGGTGACACCCAGAATTAAAGGTCTTCGTTACTCTTAGAAAGCTGCCAAGCATCGAGAAAATTACTGAATAAATTGCTTTATCCCTCCAAGTCAATCGCTTCATTGGCTAACTCCGCGTTTGCTACACTATGGGTGTTTTGTACCCATGCCGGGGCTGTAATATCGAGACTTCTCCGGCATAGATAATTTAGTTGCTCTCTAATTGCTGGTGGTATTTCCTAGTTTCCGAGATTCTACGCTTGAGGGTGTCTAATGCCCTCACCGCTGTCCAATTACCCCGATTAGCTAATTGGATATATTGCTGTATCAATTCTTCGGTGATTTGTTGGTCTAGCCACTGCACCAATTCTGCGGTTGCGAGGCGCGCTTGGGGATTGGTGTTGCCGAACATCTCGAACATTCCCAAACGCTGCATTTGCTCTAAGGTCATACTTTCCACCGCTTTCACGGCTTCTTCAAACTCTTGGGCGGTCAAGTGGGACGGCTCATGGGGATGCTGCTGTAACAAGAAACAATCGATTTCTTTGTACGCACCGACATACATTTTATGGTGAACACAGTCGCATAAAATAGCGTGTTCTGGCAGCTCATCATCGGAACCTAAGTTATAAGGCTCTAAGTGAATTGCTAGAGTTATGTGTTCTATCAGTGGCGCATACACGGCGTAGTAACTAAACGTAGCCATTGCTCTGCCATTACTCCATGTTGCTTTGCTTCCTTGATAGTAAAGAGCAAAGTATTGAGTGTTGCTGATTCCCACCATCCCCGGTAACATGGGTGGCATCGCTACGGGTAATTCGATGAAGTGTGTTCCTAACATGATTCCTCCTTGTTCAAGTAAAAGGGCATGGAAACGCTGGTTTTTTGCCCTTTCGTGTATTCAATATCTACCGTTGTTTTAGTCAATGTTCAACAACGAATTGCTCTTGCTCTTTATTTTGTTGTTATTTCATTTGAGTTACCTTCCAGATATCGGGGTATTTTAAATGTTTGAATCCATTGAAAATCAACACGAACCATCATTTCTGATGAATCATTTTTGATGGCATTCAGCCAAGGATTTTTCGCATCTCTCAGAATAAACTCTACTTTAATAGACTGCACGAACACTTCAGGCGGAACCCGACTAGCTTCAATCCATACCCCATCATCAAACGGGTTGATTGGATAAATCATTTTTTTGAAGTTATACACATTGTCGTGATAGCAGTAGGGATACTCATAGCGCGATACCATCCGATAGGAATGAGACATGGGATTGTACTTTATCAATGAGAAAATCTGCATATTTTATGACTCCATTAATCCAAGAGTGTAGTAGTTATCTAACAATCGATCGAAAGAAAACAGCCGTTAGATTGATAAGCCAAAGTTATCTTTAGTTCAAGCCCTTCTGTTCTCAAAACTTTTTCTGCCTCATCCAACAGCTCAAAAGAGTTGAACCAAACTTGAATGATGCCCTCAAGTTTATGATGCTTTAAGGTGTATCCTCGTTCGTGATGGGAAGGGTGACGGCATCTCACGAAGCAAGCCGTTCTGAGGAATGTGTGAATGTTTCTGGTCATTTTTATGTGTTCTGTTATTCAAACAGGATGAGAGCGCTACTTTCTTGGCGTTTCCCGTAGTCTGGGTCTACCTGCTTTCTCAACGCTTCAAACTCATCAAATAACTCACTCCGAACGTACTTGGTGTTGTTTCTAGAGCTTAGTTTGTAATAGGCGTGTTGCCATTCTGCAAAGGCATTCAATGATGCGCTGCTGTGCAGCAACCAATCGCAGTTGTTGAGGTGCTTGAACCCCCACTTTTCATCAGTCCATTCGGTGTTCGCATTATCCTTGCTATGCCAGCAAAGATACACCGCACCGGGGAATCTTTTGAGTAGCAGTATTTCGTACAAATTCCAAGCTTCTGTGTAACGGTAGCAACTTTCTTCGTTGATGCACTCTCCGCCGCCTTCATCTAAACCCATTTGAGTACAATCTCACCCTAAAGTGCAGTGCATTGTGTACCTCTAACTTACTATTTTTTCTACACTAGCGACAGCTATCTTATTAAAATTACTTGTTTTTATGTTAACATTCCGCCGGAAATAGTCCTTGGTAAAAAGTGATTATTTGCTGCTTAATGGCAATCTATAGAACGTTCAAATGAGTTTCGCGTTCTCCGAATTGTGCAACTTTATGAGCTTCGATATCTCCCGCTTCCAAGGCTGGTCGGATGGCTGAATTATCAGGCGATACTTCAATGCGTTGAAACTGGGGAGGAAGTTGATTTACTTCACAAGGGAGTTTGAGGGGTAAAACTCCGCCATTGTTGCTGATAGTTAAGGGGAAGCGGTGCAGGCTTAGTTTCTTGACATTCTGAGATTCGAGACACTTTTTGAGCTGCGCTTTCATCCAATCCACTCGTTTGCTATCGGTAGCTGCGAGTTTACTCAGGCGTTCTGCTTCAGATTTTTGTTGTTTACTCAGGGCATGGCGGTTGGTAATGGCAGCGCCGTAGTTATCAACTTTGGAAAGCCATTGCTCGTAGGTACTACCCCGTTAGTCTAAGAGTTGTTGCACCGCTACTTCTAATTCGGGTGTGATTTCTTCACCTTCGATGTTGTCGATTAGTTCATCCAAGTCCTCCAGTTCTACAGTGAGTAAATGCAATGACTTAGTGCGCCCTCGGTGAGCCTCACAGCGACTGGAAATCAGAGCACGTTGGTCTGGGTTCATGTGTTGCCATGCTTGCTTGCTGCACAATTGAGTCGGTTTCAGGAGTTTCGGGGGTGTCGTATTGTGCTTTTAGTTGAGCTTTGAGGGCGGTCAGTGCTTCTATTCCCTGCTCTGAGGTTGCTAGTAATTGAGCGCAAATAACATCCAATAAGGACGTATTGGGCGTATTAGGCGTAGATTCACTCGATGTGACTCTTGAGATGCGGGTAATTGTGTCTTCTTTCTGGGCATGTGTCGCAATTGTTCTAATTGTGATTTACACCCATTGCGCTCGCCATTTTATTTTAGTTATTTTAGTTATTAATTTTATCAATTATTAGCTATTACAATACTTCGGACAGTTTTTGAATGAGAGCCTGAAAGTGCCATTCTACCGTTTGTATCCGAGTTTGAGAAAGCCTGAAACCCTCATTCTACCGTTAGCGATTGAAAACTGTCCGAAGTGTTGCTATTAGTAAGACGCTATTATTATAAGATTTTAAATAAGGAAGTTGCCCCAAGCGCAAACTTGAGGCATGATAGATTAGAGCCTGCTCGCAATAATCAGATTTGTCGCGACTAATTGAAACTGAGCTTCGGTCAACCCTATTGTTTCACCATCATCCGTACAGGCAGTAGCAATCACTTGACCGCCAAGTGCAATACTGCGACGGGTAATGCAGGTTAAGGGCAATTCCTTGTATAAGAATTCCTCATCACAGATTAGGTCTATCGCGGGCTCTGGAAATTGATTCCGGACATATTCTATGAACGCAGGTTCACCTGCAATGCCCACTCGGTTTTGCAAATCTGCAAGTTCCAACTTTTCTTCTACTTCCAGCCGATGGATTCCTGTTGAATTAATCAAAGCGTAGAGCATAGCTTACTCCCTATTTTTTACACCCTAGCGGTAGCCCTTTACTTTAAATTTTTCGTATATTTAAAATTACTCTTGATATGCGGGTATTGCTTATAACGATGGCGTAATTACCAAGTGGGGTACGTTCGATAAGTGCTACTCCCACACCGAACTCAAACACTTTATTGAAGATACTTTGGGCGTACCTGCTCGGTATCTCACTCACAATACCTACACCGTTTCTTACAACTCTAAAGCTCTTTCCCTGATAATCTACCCAAGATGTTTTCCTTGCAAGGCAGCCTGTACCCCGCCATTTGGAGGGGGCTATTTTAATTATCCAAAACCACCGGATTTGGTGAGGTCAGACTTAAACTGAAGCCAATACTATCATTTTATAACGTAATAAAAGCCAGCATTTATGAAGAAAAAACCATCAATACCAGATGCGATTCTGGCTATAGATTTTGGCGGCTTATCTACTAGAGTTTTCTGCCAAAGCTCGCAAGCAGGCAGTAAAGCAAGCTCCTTTGTAATGGAATCGCAGGTGGGGCCAGTGAGCCAAGACATAGCCAATTGTTTCACACAACCCAACCTCGCATCAGCATCTCCCGAAAATATTGCTTGGGTGGCAATTGGTAATGAATGCCGAGCCGTTGGCTACTTGGCAGCATCGCAATTCAATGCTCACATCGGTTTGGCGGGACTGAAGTACAGTAGCGCTTTGTACAAAGCTCTAGCAGCTTTGTGGGTAGTGTCGCGGAAGTTAGATTTAGGCAGTCAATTTAGCGCTGCGATCTCCGTTTTCTTGCCCCCAGGCGAATTTAATGACTCCAAGCAATTTTTTGAACTCTTAAGTCAATACTCTGCTTCATTTGAAACACCTACCGGCAAGCTATCCGTCACCCTGGACAAAACCCAAGCTTTGCAAGAAGGCGGCGGCATTGCTTTGATCCACAACAGCAATTTAGGTTCAGCCTTCAAGCAGCGGGTAACTGCCTTTGTTATGGTAGGATTTCGCAATGCTTCGGTAATAGTTTCGGCACGCGGTGCTGTCGGTAAGGGCAAAACTTCAGACTTAGGAATGGTAAGGTTGGTGGATCTAGTTCAAGAGCGAACCTCTAACTACGATGCTTCCCGTTTGGCTTTATCAATCGCTCAAGCAGGCGTAAGCTACAACCGCCCTTACTTTTACCGAATTGCTCGGAATCGAGAGGAGACAGCGAAAGATCGAGAAGTTGACCAATTGATTGAAGCAGTCAAGCTGTCTCGCTTCGACTACGCTCGAATGCTATCTCATTGGATTAATGAAGTGCTGCCGCCCGATTTAGATGAAATTGTATTTTGCGGGGGGACTTCTGAATATATGAAGCCAGAACTGCGAAATCAGTTTTCTCATTATTCGCTGTCTTGGCACGCAGGTATAACAGTGCCAAAAACGCTCGATCCTGATGGTTTAGGTTGCCGCATAGCTGATGTTTACGGACTATTTTCTTACTTCAAATCTCAGTTTGAGGTACTGAGGCAAAGGTCTGTTGCGGCAACTTCTCAGAGGGCAGAAGATACAACTTCCTGTTCAGGAGATGCTCCAGTCCCCACGACTGATATACAGAGTGTAAAAGAATGTGCTGAACAATCTACCAAGCCAAAATCTGAACAATCTACCAAGCCAAAATCTGAACCACCTACTCACCCAAAATCCGAGCCACCTACTAAATTAAAACTTGAGCAATTTACTCACGCTAAATCGGAGCCATCTACTGAACAAAAAATTGAGGAACCCACTGAACAAAAGACTGAAGATATTACTGAACAAAAAATTGAGGAACCCGCTGAACAAAAAATTGAGGAACCCACTGAACAAAAGACTGAAGATATTACTGAACAAAACACTGAAATTTGCGCTCAACAAAAGGCTGATTCAAGTATCAAAGATAGCTGCTTAGACGATTCTAATAAATTGAGTGATGAGTCGTCGTCGAATACAGAACCTTCATTAGAGGAATCAGAAGCCAACTTAGATGCAGCTCTCTTATTGGGAGGGCCCTACCGAGGTGCTGGAAAGAAGGTGAGGAATTATGCCTAGAAAACGTTACAAGGAATTTTGCTGGCGCTGTCAAGTTTTGCCAGACTCCGAAGACGCTATCTTGCTATCTTACCTGCAAAATCATCCTTTTTTTAGTTTCAAGGAAACGATTTTACCTCTAATCAAAGCGCGGTGGCTGTTAGCAGCTTTACGCAATAGCGGTAGTCATTCTAGTACAGAGTTAGAGTATTTGAGGCGAGAAAGCATTAATTTTTTGCTCAGGCAGATAGATGAAGTTTGCCGAGATGCGGGATTTAACTGTACCGAGTTAGGAGTAATTGCCCCTGGTATTTCTTCGGGTTTAATTCCTTTAGCTACTTTCTCTCACTTGTCGAATCCAGGTACATCTATGGCTACGGAATTAACTGCCCCTGAGAGTTCAAATTCCGCAAGTTTGCCCGAAGAAAAAGAACCCGAGGAATTTGCGGGAGAAATGGAGTTTGAAAACAGCGCATTTAACTTAGCTGGTTTCGATCCGGCAATGGTCGGGCCTAGCTTTAGTTAAAAATTATTAAGTCTTAAATAGACATCCAGCAAGGAGGAATGAAATGACTAACATGATTCACTTGGTTGACGGCGAAAAAGGTGGCGTTGGCAAGTCGATGCTAACTCGGATTCTGGTTGAATTCAATCAGAAGTATGAACTGCTGTACACGTTAATTGATGGTGATTTTCAAAATCCTGACGTGCAGCAGCGCTATCCTGAACACAATGCAAAAATCGTAGCTTTAGTTGAAGATGAAGAGAAGTTTTTCGATATCGATATTATTTTTGAAACAGCAGTAGAAACTCCTGTGATTGTCAATTTACCCGCTCGGGTTTACAGCATTATCAACAAATGGATTGACGAAGCTAATTTAACTTCTCCTGATTTTAAAGAGCAGTCAGGAGTGGATGTATGCAAGTGGTTTATTTGCGGTGGCACGACGGACAGCATTGAGATGTTTATTGACTCTTTCAACTACTTTGAAGGTCAGCTCAATCACATTTTTGTCCGCAATTTTGGAGTTTGCAAAGATTGGTCGCACGTACAAAGCCATAAGGAAATGAACAAGCTCATTAATAATTACCGAATTCCTGTCGTAGATTTGCCGGCTCTGAGTGCAAGAGAGCGCAAGTTTATTGATACGAAGCGGTTGTCATTTTCTCAAGCAATGAAACACTCGGAATTCTTCTTGATTAGTCAGCAGCGATTGCATACTTTTCTGGAAGACTGTTTCCGTCTGATAGAAGATGTAGGTTTGTTTAACAACGCACCCAATCGCAATAAAAAAGAAGTTATCGCTCCCTATGAACAAAAAAAAAATGAGGAAATGCAGAGAGAAAATGAGCAACAAAATGAGTAACCAAATAAGCAACAGGTTGTAAAGTCTCAGGAGGCTGTAAGTTGTAAAAAAGGTATCGTAAGCTTTTAAGAATCTAAATTAAGGCTTACACACAGACTCTACTGATAGGGTGTGCCGAAACCAGCCCGCTGGCTGAGTGCAATCAACGCAGTTGTGTTATCCCAGGCGTTGGATATTAGCAATAAACAACGTTTATTGCGTTTAAACTTTGAAAGTAAGAAGATTGATCGATCGCCCGCTACGAGATTTCCAGGGTTTCAAAAACTTCTTCACCACTGGGCCAGCGGGGTGGGTGTGCCGAAACACATCTTAATACTACAGATAGTGTCTAAACCGATAATTTGCGGGTATTCCTGTAAATTTTACAGTCAATGGGTGATGAACTCGTTAGGAGACGGACAAAATATGAGTTCACACTATAGAATGCGCGATGCAGAACAGCATAAAGATTAGGATTTTGATTAGGTAGGAGGTTAAATGTCCGATCGACTTTTAGAAGAACTTTCCGAAGTTGACTCTGAAGAGTTTGGCGAGATATTGGAAACGCCAAGGGAACAGGGCAGACTTAATAATACCAAAAATAATTCCATACAATCCGCTGAAAATTCGCAAAATTTGCCCGATTCTCCAGATACAGTCGCAGAAGATGCAGTAGAAGAAAAGTTGAAATCAGATGGGAGTAAGCTAAATGAAGAGGAGTTTTGGGAACTCATAGACGATGATTCGAGGGAAAGAGAAGCTCTGAACAGAGATCCTTTATCTGCCCCTCCCATGTACGAGAGAGATACTGAGTCACTAATCAGCCAGGTACTCAAGGGCAAAGACTCCAAATTTCGCTCTCATGTCATTCAGACAGCTTACCGATACGGTCTCAATAAAAATGACCCACTTTTTATCGTATTGCTGGCTACAGGTCAACTCGAACTGCTGTTAGAAAAAAAACCGCAAGAGATTGACCAGTTTTTCAAGAATTGGCAATCTCAATGGCAAGGTGATTTGAAAGATTCTCAAGCTGTTATTTCTCAAGAACTGGAACAAGTTCGGCAGCTTACTGAAAATTGGGAAAAAGAAAGCAGGGAGTTTTTAGAACGGCAGGGAAAAGCGGCTGTTAAGGTGCAACATCGCCACATTTCTAACTCAGTTTACACCCTAGTGCGACAAGCAGCTTTAGAGAAAGTTGCTCACGATATTTGGTCGGTGATTTTTGGGAGCGGGGTGGTGTTAGGGGCAATGGCGATCGGCGCTTTTATCGGGTTAGCTGTGCCCCGGTTCATTCCACCGCCTGAACTCGACCCAAAAGGGCCGCGCCAGCTCACTTTAGAACAAGCCGTAGCGCTCGAATGGGGGCTGAGCAAAGAGGGTCAGTTTGCTCGCAAGAACGCGGATACAATTCAGTGGGCAACAAGCAATGAAGGGAAATATGCTCGCCAACTTATGAGCTGGAATCAAGCTTTGTTGAGCGAGAAAGGTGGCAAAAAATTGTGTGAAACTGAGATAAATCGATTGGGGGTGACGCTGACAGTAGAGGGTAAACCTGCACAAAAAGGATTTTGTACTTTGTGGATTCGCTCCCCTCAAGAACGAAAGTTTGTTCCTTGATGGCAAATACTAAAATCGAGAATGGGAGGTAAATAAGTTAGCTTAACAGGAGAAATCTATGATGGCAAATTTGAACAATCAGCCGTTATCTGACCAAAATCCGAAGCAAGTGCAGTCGCAAATATCGGGTGTTTTAGTTGCACTAAACGACCCATTCGATGAGATGGTTTGGGACTACTGTTTGAGTCAAACATACCCAATATCGGAACAGATTAAGATTGTACTGAGTGCTTTCTGGGGGCCGTTTGCTGCTAAAAATGCTAGCAAGTCTCCTGAGCGAGTGCGAGCAATAGCTTGTTATTCACTGCAACAATTAGCAGCTCAACAAAAATTGATTGACTCAGTGTTTGAACTGTCAAGTGAATCAAGTGACATACTCCCACGTCAAGCTGGTTAGAGTCGATTAGGGAGTTACCCCCCTAACCTCTCCTTCAGAACCGTGCGTGAGACTTTCACCTCACACGGCTCCTTGATAATTCCATCCTTGTTATGGATACGATTCAAGACCAACTATCAGGTTTTAACGCCTTCTTTAGAGCGTATTGACCCGTCTGTTGCTGTCTTTGTGTCGTGGCAGTGTTTATGTAGAAGTTGTAAGTTGTCGTAGGTATCTTTTCCACCTAATGATTTTGGTTTGATATGGTCAACTTCTACAATGTCTGTACTGGTAAAGTACAGACCACAGTGAGGACAAATACCCTTTTGTCTTTTTATTAATTTTGCAACCCTGTTAGGAGTTTCTGGGTATTCGCCTCTTCGCTTACTCCAATAAGTCCAGTTTCCATCAAACGGACTAGCAACACCCTTTACTTTGATATGCCTTACGATTGGCGTATTTGCATGAGTGAGTAGTTCTAATCCATCTTCGGTACTGAAACACCAATTACGGCTGTCTACTGTTCTCCAGTATTTGTCCTTGTTGATGCTCCCTTTCCCCCTCGTTCTTGCCCAGGCTCTTAATTTGTCGTAGGTTAGATGGTCTACCTCTGATAAGGTTTTCTTACTGACGACTGTTGAATAATAGTTTGACCAACCCCTAATAATTGGATTCAGCTTACTAATTAAAGCAGCTTGTGGGGCGGACTTATGGGTGTCTATTACTTCAGCAATCTTGGCTAGATGTACCTTTACCTTGGCTTTTGAGGGGGTGATTAGTGTTGTAAAACCCAGTGGTGTTCCCTGTCCGTTTTTTGCACATCGGTATATGCCCGTCTTATATTGTTGAACATGGAATCCTAGAAACTCAAACCCAGCATTACCGTCAATCTCAATGAGTGTGTGAGTTAATTTTGTTTTACTTGGTTTTAATTCCAATCCCATGTCACTCAACCATTCTGCTATTATCTCTTTGCACTTCATAACTACACTCAAATTTTCGTGTATAATTACGAAGTCATCAGCGTAACGGATTATGCTAAGGGCTTTTCGGTTCCCCCGTTTGCTTCCTTTTAGTGTTTCCGCGTACTGTTTTACTCTTTCTTCCATACCATGTAAGGCAATATTCGCCAGTAGCGGAGAAATGACCCCGCCTTGTGGTGTACCTTCTGTAGTAGGGAATAATTCACCTTGCATACAGTACCCTGCTTTGAGCCATTGCTTTATAACTCGGCTTATAGTGGGGTATGTATGTATTTTGGAGATTAAAGCTTTGTGGTCTATACGGTCAAAGCACTTGGCAATATCAGCATCAAGCACGTATTTGGCTTTATATCTAATACTGTCGAATATTGCTTCGATTGCGTCGTGACAGGAACGCCCTGGTCTAAAACCATAAGAGTTAGGCTCAAATTTGGCCTCCCATTCAGGTTCTAACGCTAGTTTAACTAACGCTTGCAGTGCGCGGTCGTTTATTGTGGGAATTCCTAATGGTCTAGTTTCAGTCGTACCAGGTTTAGGAATATTTACTCGCCTTGTTGGGCGGGTTTTATCTGATAGCTTTAACTTACCTACAAGGATTGTACGTTGCTTTGGGGTCAACGATTTAACGCCATCCACACCAGCCGTATTCTTACCTTGGTTATCCTGTGTTACCCTACGAACCGCGATACATTTTGCAGACCAAGACCTAATCTGGGTCTTCTGAAGTTTGCGAACTGCTTTAACATCACCACGTTCACTCGCTTGGAATATTCGCTTTTGCAACTTAAAAGTTATCCTTTCTAGCTTTCGCCAATTAAGGTCTTTCCATTCCACCGTCTGATTGTTCAGCGTATTAGACATATAAATTGCTACTTGTTCTACTCCTTTGGAATTACCGAGTATCTGTCAGCATATCCCCCGCATTACCGAGGGCATTCGCTTTTGATACCATCCCATTCTCTTAAACCGTTCGTTAGCTACTTACTGGTTATCGACCTTACCGGAGGTTTAAGAGAGTTATTTCGTTCCGATTACACATTTGTTTGAGTCTTTAGCGTGATGCTCTCCACCGGGTTTCTGGGCGGTGCTTATAAGTCGGTGTACCAACCGCTTATGCCCTATCCTTGCCTTTTGGCATGGTGTTAATCAGTCCTTACCGTATTTCTCAACGGTCTTATCCTTGATTCAGCCATTACACCATTCATATTTACGATGGTTCGGACACATCTTCGTTTTCGCTACGCATGGACTCTTGCTCAACAGTTACCAAGTTTGGCTCTCAGTAGTTCTGCCTTTTAACCCCGCTTTAGCCTATTGGTTGCTACCCAATAAACTAGAGGTTATGCTTTCACCTCTGCACTTGAGGGGAAGGACTTACCGCACGGCGGTTCACCTCCAAATGTAATCAGTTATCACCAGTCTTATCAACTGGGCTAACCGTCCCATAAGCCTTTCAGCTTATTTTAGGTTAAACGAATCGCACAGTACAGCTATGACGTGGGCATCTTTGCAGCCCGATGAAGGGTGTGCAAAATTTCCTTCGCGGTACTATCATCTATAGTTCCTACTATAGAAAGATTCCCGCTACGGCGTTTTATCCTTGGGAAAATGCCCAACCCAAGTCTCTTTAAATTAATCGCGGCGTTAACATCGCGATCGACCATTAAAGAATGTTGCTCATCCCAATAGCTTCGCATACCGCAATCGGTGAAAACACTTTCATTCCGATAGCACAGAACCATTGAGGTATAAGCAGGTTTTTGCGGAACGACGACTGATCCAGCTTTTTCGGCTATGTATTCCAGCGTCTTAAAAAACTGACCGAACGCAGCATCCAGCCAAGACTTATTTAGTCCTGATTTAGCTGATTGACCGTTTGGGAGGTAAGTAGCCTCATTATCTTGCTTAACTTTATTCCGTTTCGTTAAGCCTTTTAAGTTTAAGTCCTCATGAAAAAAGAATTTAGCTCCAGACCTGACAAGTCTGTGAGCTGTTTTGTAGTGGAAATCTTGGCGAGAACGCGCTATTTTTTGGTGCTGTCTCGCTTCTTTTTTGGCTAATTTCCGTCGGGCTTTAGAACCGCGCTTCCGTTTGTTCCGCTTCCTTGATATCTGGTCTAACTTAGCTTGGTTTTTGCGAAGCGGTTTCAACGAAGGTAGCTTTTCCCCTGACGATGTTGCTAAATAGACATCTTCATGTAGCACCGCATCCAACCCAATTGAGTTATCCCAGTTTGGGGTAACTTTATCAGGAATAAACTGGGGTACTGAAGCGTCTTCAAGCATTATCTGGATGAACCAACCGTCAGCCTTTCTAGTTACACTAATTTGCTTAATAGTGAATCCATCGGGGATTGGGCGGTGCATCCGAACTTTTATGACACCCAACTTCGGCAATCGGATATAAAACCAATTCTTGCGAACCAGCTTAATCCAGTCGTTATTAGCCGTAGAAAAAGTCATCGTCCGGTAATCCGCTTCAGTCTTGAATCGGGGCTTACCCGATCGCCCGCCTTTACTGTCCCCTACGATAAACCGCTCAAAGGCTTTATCTACTCGCTTAGAAACATCTTGCAGAATAGTTGAATCTACCTGCTTGAAGTCCAATAGCTCGCCACTGTGGAAGACTTTTACTAGGTCTTTTTTGATGACTGGTAATTGTTGTTTTTGGGAATAGTAGTTAGGCTTTTCACGAGGCGTAGAGATGCTAGCAACTAATGGGCAAGCATTTATAGCAGTCCGGTTACTCTCCCACCAATCAAATCGATCGCCTAGCTGCC
Source organism: Microcoleus sp. S13_C3 (assembly GCF_036700905.1). Taxonomy (NCBI): domain Bacteria; kingdom Bacillati; phylum Cyanobacteriota; class Cyanophyceae; order Oscillatoriales; family Microcoleaceae; genus Microcoleus; species Microcoleus sp. S13_C3. The sequence goes on from NZ_JAUBPT010000034.1 coordinate 28,324, forward strand.
TGTTGTACCAATAGCGACAAATTCTCAACCAATGATTTAGGCTTAACTTTTGAATGGTGTTGGGATAGAACTGATACTGATATGTTACTTTCATTGCGCTACGACCTTGACGCATTTGCTGAGAATAAAAATACCAGAGAAAACTATATTGTGTCAAGCAGTAATTTAATAATTATGTCAAGTAACGATGTTGGCAAATAAAGATTTGTTCATCTCGTCATCCACATTTTCATGTCCTCGCCAGGATAGCGGGCGAGGACATGAAAATGTGGAATCCTCGATTCACGCGCCTCTCATCCCACACTAATCGAAGCGATATAGTGTGGGGATTCCCGTCTGACTAGCTAAATACTGCAATTCGGTGGGAGTAAGAACCGTTGCTCTTTCTAACAAGTTCAGAATTTCGACTTCAAACGGATCTAGATTTCCTAATTGGTGAAGTCGGTCAGTACGATCGCAAATTTCTTGAAGTCCCGGTTGATTTTCGAGCGGTACAGCAGTAAGAGCCGAGTGTTTGAAGGTGTACAAGTGCATAGTAACGGTGGGGATGTGTCGCATCCACACAGTGGCGGTTTTCTCGCCCACTGACTGAATGCGGCCTAACCTGCCGTTAACATCTTCGCGATCGGGCGCATACACTTCTACTAAGGAACCAATTTTAAGCATCAGGTGGTGAGCGATGGCAGGTTTATCTTCAGGCTTTACCGAACGACATTGCCCCTGTAAAGTTTTGGCAACTTGAGCCGGACGACTACGAGCATCATTTGCCAGTATAATTGGTATATTGCCAACATCTTAGCTAAAAACATCATCGATTGGCTTATAAACAACTATGCCAACTTCAACGATCAATGTTCAACTCAAAGAAATTATTGCCCAAATCCGCCAGGGATTAGAAAATCTTTATGGCGAACAGTTAATCCGAATCATTCTCTATGGTTCCCAAGCCAGAGGCGATGCTAGACCGGACTCCGATATTGATATATTAATCCTTCTCAAACAACCCTTCAATTACTCCCAAGAAAGCGAGCGTATTTCTGTTTTGATTGCCGATATATGCTTAGAACATACCGTCGTGATTAGCTGTATGTTTGCCACACTTCAGAAGTACCAAGAGTATGAAAGCGGTTTCTTTCGCAATATCCGTCGCGAAGGAGTCCCAATATGAACCCAGAGCAACAAAGGTTACTTGATAAAGCTGATAGAACTTTGCAGGCTGCACGGGTTTTATGTGAGCAAGGCTTTTTTGATTCTGCCGCTTCCCGCGCTTATTATGTGATGTTTTACATAGTCACTGCATTTTTAGAGTCAGAGAAATTATCTTATTCTCGCCACTCCGCTGTCATCGCCGGTTTCGGTCAAAAATTTGCTCGTTCGGGCCGCGTTCCGGTGCAGTTCCATCGTTACCTAATAGATGCCCAAAAAACTCGATTAGAAGCTGACTATAACGCTGATATACAAATCTCACAAACAGACGCAGTGCAAACAATAGATCGGGCAGAAGAAATGCTCAACTTTGCTTTGGCAAATATTGATTCTATTCCTCCATCCTCTCCTTGATTGAGTAGATAGCCTGCTTTCCACTCCTGCACCCGCCAACTAAAGAAACCGGGTTTTTCAGCAGATTCAACACTGCGATTCAGTATTTTCGTAAAAAACCCGGTTTCTGGGCCTCCCTCTTTGAGTCCTATATATTAACTTTTATTATAAAAACTCCGATTTTGCGTAAAAATACCCCGCGAAATCCCAATACACAATAGAAGGCTTTCACCTTCGGAGCAAATTCACTCCCCAAAAACTATGACAGCCACAACTATGCCGATCGCCAGATCGCCCCTTACAGCCACCGGAAGAGCCACCGCAACCGACGCAAAGGATCTCGCCCCCCTCTGGCAAGCATTCGCTGCTGAACGCAAAGGATCTCGCCCCCTCAATGCTAGTCAAACCTAACTTTGACTTTGAAAAATACGTCATCAATTAAATCAAAAAACCCCTTTCTTTCTGCTGGTTATTAGAACACAGCGACAGCATCATCGGTTGTCTATTTATCTACTATTACGACGACGAAGCCCCGCCTGCAAATCTCCCCGAATATTTGATTCAGCAACACCATGAGGCACTCAATCAAGCTTGTGTCTGTTCTCAATCAGTTCTAAATACTGCAATTCGGTGGGAGTAAGAACCGTTGCTCTTTCTAACAAGTTCAGGATTTCTACTTCAAACGGATCTAGATTGCCTAATTGGTGAAGTCGGCCAGTGCGATCGCAAATTTCTTGAAGTCCGGGTTGATTTTCGAGCGGCCGGGCGGTGAGAGCTGAGTGTTTGAAGGTATGCAAATTCATGGCAAGAGTAGGGATGTGCCGCATCCACACGGTAGCCGTTTTCTCGCCCACTGACTGAATGCGCCCCAACCGACCGTTAACGTCCTGGCGATCGGGCGCGTACACTTCTACTAAGGAACCAATTTTGAGCGTCAGGTGATGAGCGATGGTAAGTTCACCTTCAAGCTTTACTTTTTGGTCGCGCCCCTGTAAAGTTTTGGCAACCTTAGCCGGACGGCTGCGAGCATCAATCGCCAAAGCGATGACCTGCTTCTTGGTCATCCCCGCAGAGCGATTCAGTATTTTCCACTTCATATCCTCTCCTCCAATAGAACTCAGGGTGTCTACTGCTTTAGCAAACTGAGCGTCTCTGCGAATTGTTTTTGGGGATGCCTTGAACTGTGCCCCCAACTTTGTCTCTGTTTTCAAGTGGTCATTTTGACCACTTGATTTTCTGTCTCCGCCGCGGGACTGTTTGGTGAGTTCGTACCAAGTGCCGCGCAAATAGCTGACTGACTCAGACGTGAGATTGCGGCGGCCCAGTTGATTGAGGAGCATCCAAACTTTGACGGTGTTAGGGCTGTCGAAAGACATCTCTACAGTTTGGTAGGGGATGCCGTGCGCCGTACAAATAGCATAGCGGTTGTGACCGTCGATGAGAATTTTTTCCTCAGCCCAAACCACCAAAGGGTCCCGACACCCTTTCTCTTGAATGCTGGCTTCTAAGGTAGCAAACTCGCTCGCACTCAAAGGAGGGATGAGCGTTTGGAAATCTGGGTCAATCCGCAGGGAGTCTGCAACAGTGTGGTGGTGCTTTCGGGTTGAGCCTCGCAAAACTACTAAAGGTTGACGCTGCTCGCTGCCCGGTGTCTCCTGAGTTGGGTGCATTTCCTAGTGCCTCCTGAGATAAGTCAACCCCTGACTTGCCAGCCCCAAAGCTAGACACCAGATTGAAGAAGTTGACTCGTATAGGTTGATTCCATATTACCTATAGTACCACGGAAATTTGCTCGTAATGTGGGATAATAAAGAAAAAAGTCGAAAGGATAATGTTGCAAAATGCCCCCAAGCAAAGGAACGCAGCTCCACCCCAACTCTCTAGCTAATTTAAAGTTAGGCGGAGGCGAACCTCGATATGAGGAGCCAAAAAAGCAAAGGAACATTCAGGTAACATCTGCGGGGTGGGAAGGTTTTCGCGCTATTGCTAGAGAGCGCGGATTGAGTTTGAGCGAGTTAATCGAACAGATTGGCAGGCGCAAGATTACTTTGACTGACGCCGAGGAACAAAGTCGCAAACAACCCACAGCCAATCTTTCAGGTATGGCGAGGCTTTGAATAAAGACGTACATTGCCGTCGGATGAGGAATAAACACAATGGTTCAATCACCTCCAAAACTTATAACTGTTGATGAATTTATTACAAACTACGGCGACAGCGATTGCTACGAACTGATTGATGGTGAATTAACCGAAATGGAACCAACAGGGCCACACGAACAAGTATCTGGGTTTTTGGGACGAAAACTAAATGTAGAAATTGACCGCTTAGATATACCCTACCTTATCCCCCCTCGCTGTCTCATCAAACTATTAGGAACAGCAACAGCCTTTCGCCCCGATGTGCTTGTATTAGACCAAACTCGACTAATTAATGAACCTTTGTGGCAACAAGAACCTGTAATTACATCAGGTTCCTCAATTAAACTGATTGCTGAAGTCGTTAGCACCAACTGGCAGAACGATTACGCCCGCAAAGTTGAAGATTACGCCCTGCTTGGAGTACCTGAGTATTGGATTGTTGACTATTTGGGCATTGGTGGCAGAGAATATATTGGCAAACCCAAACAGCCGACAGTTACAATTTGTACGCTGCGAGGAGATGAGTATCAAAAACAGTTGTTTCAAAAGAGCGATCGGCTTATTTCATCAATCTTTCCCGACTTGCAATTAACCGCACAAAAAATCTTCGCTGCCGGCAGATATGCTGCTATGTAGTTTATATCCAGGTAACGTCGGTGGGATGAGAGGGAATTCGTGCGAGTCATTGAACGGGGATTGAGTCTCAAGGAGTTGATCGAACAGATTGGTAGGGGTCTGATTCCCCTTGGCAATGGTGAAAAAAGTAACTAATCGCCCGATCGGGAAAGGGAGGTTAGAGCAAAAAAACTTTCTGTCAACTTGTTACCAGAACTTTTATTGATATAGAGCAATAATTGGCTCGCTGATTCTCCAAGCGTGCTAAGTAGGTGAAGATAAATAAAGGCCATTATGTCCGAAGAGAGGAACGAAGCAATTAGCTTGCACTTTGAGGTTTCTTCGTTCATTTTGGATGAAACGTAATATATGTCCACCTGCTTAACTGGCTTTCAAAATTTGCTCCACTAGGGAGACAACTTGTTGCGGTCGATGCTCAAAGTGCTTCTTGATTTGAAATTTTAACGAAGCTACGGGCACATCTTTTTTGTTGAGTTTAAGGCGAATACGATCGCTTCGTGGCAGAGTGGAATTGAGCGCTCGAATCACGGTGCGGCATTGTCGAAGGCTGAGGCTATCGACTTGAAGGAAGGGCTGATTTAATGGGTCAGTAGCGAGTGGAATATTAGGAGTAAATTCGGCTTTAACTTGGAGCGAAAAGGTGAGGTCGTGTTCTTGTGTTTGTTCTTGAGTTGCGGCACATTTTGCAACAGAACAAACGCGATCTATTTCATTTATAAGAGGCACAAAATCTCGGGCAATTTCTGCTGTGACTTTTTCAAAATGATTCATCCGCTTCGATGCTAACATGGTAGCGATATAGTGAACAATTAAGCCGCAGTAACCAAAAATCACCACAGTTTCAATCGTGAGGGTGAGAAAATGCTGAATAGATTCGTACATGATTATACTTGGCAAATGGAACATCTCTCAAACGCGATCGCGTTTAATATCAAAGCTTTTTAACAAAAACAGTTATTTAATTTATTGCAAAACGGTTTTACGGTGACTTATTGAGTAACCTACATTCTCGGATAAAACCAATTAACTATATATAACTTAAGCTTTATAACTATGTTGCAAAGGTTTGAGATTATTCGCCTTACTTGCGGAAGCTTTCCTACGATCGATGGTAAACTCCGTCAAGGGTTCAGAATGACATAATTAAGTTATTACTCCATAAGTGCTATTAACTAAATCTTTCTGAGAATGCGATCATAAATATCGCAAAGGGAACTGGCGCGGTGGGTGGGCGGGCAAAACAAATCCTGCTTGGAGCAGGATTTTATCCCCTTTATCGGGGGTCGTCATTGATTACTTGATAAAATCATCAATCTCTTCATTATCGTCAGTTGCCTTTTTCTTATGAGAAGCTTTGACTGCCGATTCGATATAACGGAAGTGCAAGTCAATCACTGCTTGCTCAGATGAAAGCCAGTAAACGTTGCTCAAGATTTCTTCAAGCATCTCGTCAGCCGAGTAGCCTTCATATTGCTTGTTAAACCAAGTATTGAACGCTTCCCAGTCAAGAGCTTTACCTTTCTGCAACTGTCGTTGTTTGGCACGTCCCGTTAACTCGCGGGCAACGTGCAAAAACATCTCGAAGCGCTGTTCTTCAAGAGTTTCTGCAAATTGCTTTTGCATCGGAGTTGGAGCGGATTTGCGATTAGCCATGATTAACCCTCAAGCGTGTTTTTTCTTCACAACTAAAGCGACGGCAGTCTGCTAATTACAATTAATTCAAAAAAATTAGTGGGTGGGTGAGTGGGTAAAATTAAATTCACAACCAAGGTCAAAATTTCCTTGATTGTGAATTTGTTGGGTCTGCTTCCCAGAGCGTCCTGATTCGGACGGTGGCGACAATCATTACCCTGAATCGCAATTCGTGGAAAAGGCCTCGATAGAGGCAAAAAAATGCTCTGCTTTTTCAGCAGAGCATTCTAATCAAACTTTAGCGATTATTCGTCGTCTTCCTCAAATTCCTCGTCTTCGTCTAGACTAAAATCATCCTCCTCATCGTCATCCTCATCGCCTTCTTCATCGCCTTCGGAGTCTTCCTCGTCTTCATCAATTTCATCGAGTATGTCATCATCTTCATCGTCATCATCGTCATCATCATCGAGTTCTTCAGTATCTTCTTCAGAGGATTTAGCTAACTCGTTGCGACGCTTTAAGCTTTGAGAATTGAACTCCATTAAATCGGCAATGGCAGCTTGTGGATTGTCAGCAATTGTATCGTAAAGTTGGCTCATCGCTAAAGCAACAACTTCGACATCATACTTGAGTTCATCTGGCCGGCCAACTAGCTTGGGAAACACAGTATTGTTCCACTCTTGCCAGTCGAACTTTTTACCATTGCCATTGCCGTTGCGCTTGTTCAACTGAGCTTGAATATCCAATCCCAGTTTTTCGCGAATTGCGTGGCCAACCTTTGTCGAAATACGGCTATCGCGACGCTGAATTGTCACACCGTACTTCTTATGAATTGTATTGCGAATCTGTTTGACTAGCTCGCCAGCAAGTTGCTCGGAGCTGAGGTTAGGTTGAGGTTTTGATTTGGCTCCATTGTTACTGCCGACAGTTTGATTGTTCTGCTTTTCAGGCGGTTTTGATTTAGCAGGCACTGGTGACTGAGAGCGATTTGGAGTGGCTGCTGTTTGTTTTTTAGTTGTGGCCATGATTGACAATTTAACTTACATAACATCAATTTATGAGTGCCGTTAGGCACAATTACCCCCTCCAGTTGAGGGGGAGAATTTCGCTCATTAGCAGGAAGTTAAATTTTAATTACCTTAGTTAAATTTTATGTTAAATCTCCTGTAAGTAGTGGTGTATAACGCATGAAGATTTTCAATAACTGGTCTAACTTAAGAGTTATTCAAACTCCCATTATTGCTCTCGAATATTACAGTGCCGATCGCCAAACAATCTTGTCATCATTTCATCAGTACGCTAATGAGTGTTGTTTACCTGTTTATTATTGGAATCCCGGCTATGCAACTCTTCAACAGGTGCAGTCAACTCTTCAACAGGTGCAGTCAACTCTTCAACAGGTGCGGTGTTTGGATAAACATCTCCCAAATTTAGGTTGTCATTCAGATATGGCAAGCGTTTCAGATATTTCCGAGATGTATAATAGTGAATGCGTCTTATGTAAAACTGAGCTATCTGTCGAGAGTGATGTCCTGCAATTTCTGCTGGAAAATGACTGCCCCGGTATCTTTTTGTTAGAGGACATTTTGGAGTCAGACAGTACCGAACAGCCTCTTGTCCGCCGTTATTCTCAATTGGCTAACGCATTCTTTGAGCTGAAAGGGCGTTCAGCCGAGCTGAAAGGGCGTTGGGCCAACCAATATTGGGTACTGCTGGGCGAGTACATCCAACTGCCATCAAAGCTAAGTCCATTAATTCCTCTACTCAAATGTCCGTTACCCGATCGTTTTGAAGTCGAAGTTCTTGTAGATAATTTTTGCGATCGCAATTGTTCCCTTGATTTTGGTTCAGATGCGGTAGCTGCTAAAAAACGGCTGGCTGTTTCTAGTCTAGGGCTGCCACAGGCTGAAATTGAATTAGTGTTAGATCGATCGCTCTCTGTGACCGCTTCAGTGGTTCATATCGCACAGTTGGTATTGGAGCATAAAATATCGCAACTTCGAGACCAGGGGTTGGAGTTCATTGCTTCTCCAGACGTGCCTCATGCTGGCGGTTTAGATTTATTAGACGCTTATTTGAGCGAAGTCGTAAAGCTGTCAGAAGCTGATGCCAAGAAATATCACCTCAGACCTCCCAAAGGAATGCTGCTGTGGGGGCCGCCGGGGACGGGCAAAAGTTTGAGTGCAAAGCTAGCTGCTAAGAAGCTAGGTTATGCGCTTTTAGCAGCAAGTTGGGGCAATATTCTAGGTTCTTCTAATCCCGATCGCGCTCTCAACAAAATGCTGGATACAGCCGATAATTTGGGCGGCTGCGTGCTGTTTTTTGACGATTTTGACAAGGGTTTTTCTGGCTGGGAATCAAATGCTGATGGCGGTGTAGCTAGGCGGCTGTCGCAGAAATTGCTCACATGGATGCAGGAGCATGAAAGCCCCGTGTTAATGTTAGCTACTGTTAACCGCTTAGAAATGCTGCCGGCTGAACTTATCCGCAGATTTGACGACGGCGGAATCTGGTTTGTGGATTTGCCACACAGCGGCGCTCGCTATGAGATTTTCAATTTGCACTTAGCTAAGTATTTCCCAGAGCAGTTTGGGGAGGGAAAAGAGAACCTTTGGAGCGACAGGCAGTGGTATTCGCTACTATCTGATTATGCCGGAGCAACGAGTGCTGAAATTGCGATCGCAGTTAAGCGCTGCGCTGAACGAGCTTATTGTGAAGGGCGACCGGGTAAAATTGAATTGGCCCATTTGCGTTATCAGAGAACTCAATTTGTGCTGTCGTCTGAGCGTTCTTCTGAAGATATCCAGGGGATTCGGAACAAAGCGTCCTTTGCTCGGCCTGCTTCTGGGGGCGATCGGTCTAAATTTGCGGCGGCCGAGCAAGAATTATTCGAGTATCGGCCACCTGCTTACGAGAAAACTTGAGTGCATGATAAACAACAATAGCATGGGTTTGTTGGTGAGCCAAAAAGTTTTGACTGTTGATAGAATTAGCGCAAAAGTTTTATGGCACTTTCTATAGCAGGACTTACGCCCAGCCTCTGAATAAGCCTGAAATAGCGGGCAATCCCCCCGTTTGTGGTGGTGGCGTTGCGTCCAGGACGGTCTGGGAAATAATAACCCGTGCATTTGTTATTAACCAGATGCACGGATTATTGTATAAGTAATCTAAGACTTAACTTGGACGCGGTAGCCGCAATTTTCAAGGCATAGTTTTACTCCCTGCCAAGTTAAACCTGTTTCTGGTTCAAGCGGTACAGTTAAAGCATTGGTTGTGTAGCCGCGCTCTCCCTCCTGCCTGATAACGCTATATTCAGCTTGGTGCAGCATGGCAATAGCGCATTTTGATAACTTACCAACGATATTTGCGGCTTGGTTACTAACAGTGAGAATTACATTCATTATGTTTTGAAATCAACTGTTCACTTGCACCTCAACAATCGTTGTTTAGGGGTGGGAGGTTGGGCGCGGAATTATGCGGTGACTGTTAGGGGAATGGGGAGTGGTCAGGAAGTGGAATTTTCACAGCAATGCCTGCGGTGCGGTTTCTCCCCTCCCCACTCCCAATCTTTCCCCGTTAATCTCTTACCCTCCCCAACTTTCCATCACCTTAATTTCTACCTCGCAAGGAATCGGAGAGAGAAATTTATTCCCGGCTCTCACCATACATTTTTTAAGCAAGGCTTTAACTGCCGTCACTTGTTCAAGAGGACACTCTATTAAAATTTCATCGTGAACGACACAAATCAGTTTAGCACCAGTGCGGCTCAGAGGCATAAAAAGTAGAGCAAGAGCGAGTTTAGTAATGTCAGCGCTCATTCCTTGAATTGGGTTATTTAGCATCTCATTAAGCAACGGTTTAGTATCTTTTGACCATAATCTCCTTCTGCCTAAGACAGTCCGACTCTCTCGAATACCTCGGCTCCAGGCGCTCCGAACTTTGGCGTGAAATTGTTTGATACCTGTATAGGATTCAAAGAACTTCTTACGAAAGTGTGAAGCTTGTTGCAGCGTTAAAGTGACTCCATGCTCTGCTTGAGCCATATTCTTAAATTTCGTAACTCCCATGCCATAAATTAAACCGAAGTTAATAATTTTGCCGAGCTGTCTGTCTTCGACAGTAATTTTAGATAAAGGTTTTGCTAGCACCAAGGAAGCTGTGAGAGAGTGCAAATCTTCCCCTTTGGAGTAAGCTTTCACCATCGTGCGATCGCCCGAAACCTTCGCCATGATCCGCAGTTCAATCTGGCTGTAATCGGCTTTCAGCAGGACACAACCGGGTTCTACTTTAAAACACTGTCGGGTTTCCTTATCTCTGGGGATATTCGTTAAATTCGGTTCTCGACAACTAAACCGTCCTGATCTAGCACCAATCTGAAACCAATTGGGATGGATGCGCCCTGTAATCGGATGAATGTGTTCTGGCAAACCCAGAGTAAAAGTGTCGATACGAGTAGATAAGCTGCGGTACTCTAACAGTGTTTGAATCACAGGATACTCGCCTTGCAAAGGAATTAAATGTTGAGAGTTAGTGGAAGTAACAGGAATGCCTTTCTGTTGCAAAGCCGCTAGAACTTGCTTGGGAGAGCGAGGATTAATTGTATCCGTAAATTCCGGCAGCAGAGAGATTTGTTGGTGAGGGTTAGGTCGATGGAGTTGCGAATTAATTTGTTTTAAAAGAGAGTCGCGTTGATGACAGAGCTTCACTCCCAAAACTCTCCACTGTTCTCTATCTAAAAGCATTCCGTTGAGTTCCATAGAAGCCACCGCAGGCAGACAGGCAAACTCTAGTAAAGCAGTTTTGCAAAGCTTAGAAGCTTTCAATTTTTGTTGCAGAGCAGCAGCCAGCGGGAGTAAGATTGCAGCATCGGCAGCAGCATATTGCAGTTGAGCGAGTGTTAAGTTTCCCGACCAATCGCTAACTTGCTGCGTTTTGTCTAGCTTTACTTTCAACAAATTCTCAGTGACAGCATCTAGGGACAAATGGCGTTTTAGTCCCGCCGTCAGCACTCGGTAAGCCAAATAGGTATCGAAAAAGGGTTTGGATGGTTCCAGTCCGGCAAAAGTGAGCATTTGCCATTCAAATTTGAGGTTGTGACCTACCTTCAGTGCAGGACTCGCTAAGAGCAAGCGTAATGGTTCGAGAGAACTCGGTTCAATTGCCCATAAATCTACAATGATTACTGGATGGTCAGGAATGGCAAGTTGTAACAATCTAATTTTGGCTTTGTAGGGGTCAAGCCCTGTCGTTTCGCAGTCTATACCGATGATTTTTGCTTGTTGGAATGGTTGAAGGGCTGTTTCAAGATTGAAAGCAGTATCGATCAATTGGTAAGGAGTTTTAAGTGTAACATTCAACTGAGCTATGTTAAGTTTATCGGAGGCCAAAAAAGTTGGCATAGCGGTTGATATTTTCTGTTTGTTTAGCGGATTAGGTTTCATAATTAGTTCCGTTCATAAAAATATTGAAAGAATATCGATATATGTTAAAATAGTGGAATGTTAACCATGAATTACAGCTATCGAATCTATCCGAATATCAATCAAAAGCAAGCGCTGAAAGAGTGGATGGATATTTGTCGTGTTGCCTATAACTATGGGCTGCGGGAAATTAAGGACTGGTGCAATAGCCGGAAATGCCAGGTTGACAGATGCTCCATCAGTCATGAATACATCATGCCTGCTGAGTTAACCTTCCCTAACGAAGTAAAACAGCTTAATGCTCTGCCAAGTGCCAAAAAAGTATTTCCCCGATTGGGTGAAGTACCAAGCCAAGTGTTGCAGCAAGCGCTCAAGCAATTACACCGAGCATGGGAGGGATTTCAAAAAATTGGGCATGGCTTCCCTCGATTCAAGAAGTTTGGGCAATTCAAATCTTTGTTGTTTCCCCAGTTCAAGCAGAATCCTGTGACTGGAGTACATATTGCCTTACCAAAATTGGGGTTGATTCCAATTAACCTGCATCGCCCAATCCCACAGGGGTTTGTAGTAAAGCAAGTCCGAATAATTAATAAAGCGGATATTTGGTACGCTTCTATCAACATCCAATGTGATGTCAGTGTTCCCAATCCAATGCCACACGGTCATCCGATTGGAGTAGATGTTGGGCTTGAAAAGTTTTTAGCAACCAGTGACGGGGTGATCGTAAAACCGCCCAAGTTCTTGAAAGTTATGCTCCGCAAGCTGAAATTGCTGCAACGCAGACTTACTCGGAAAAAGAAGCAGTCTAAAAATTACGAGAAACAGCGCATTAAAGTTGCTAGAATTCACCACGCAATTGATAATACCCGTAAAGATTTTCACTTCAAACAAGCTCATGCCCTTTGCTGGGCAGGTGATATGGTCTTCATGGAAGACTTGGATTACCGAATTATTGCCAAAGGGATGTTCGGGAAACAGATGCTTGATGCTGGATTTGGACAGTTCCGAACTATCACCAAATACGTGTGTTGGAAGCGTGGCAAATTCTTTGGTGAAGTGAGCGCCAGGGGGACTTCTCAGGAGTGTCCTGAGTGTGGTGCGGAGGTGAGAAAGGATTTGAGTGTTAGAGTTCATTGTTGTCCTAGTTGTGGATACACAACAGATCGAGATGTGGCTAGCAGTCAAGTCATCAGAAATAGAGGAATAACTCTGATTAGTACCGATGGACAGTCGGGAATCCAAAGCGCCTATGCAGACGGTTTGCCAGGGGTTGAGATGTCTCAATCTAGGTCAAAGTCGAAACCCCGTAAGGGAATAACTAGGAAATCTAAGAAGTGATTCTTAGAAGCTCCGTCCTTGGCTGTCGGAGAGATGTCACAGAAAGTTGAAAGTGGGGTTGCTAGACTGCGGTCCAGATCCTGAAGAACCCGACAATCTTAATTACTTTGAAACATTAAGGACAGACAGATGAGTAACTCAATTCCCTCCCAGCCCCAATCCACAATAGATGATACAACCAGTTATCCGCACTTGATGGAACTGATAGAAGCAGAAGATGCAGCTAATGGAGAAGTTGGCTGCGGTCGGAATTTGGGTAATAAACCTTCAGTTTATCTGAAAACCTGCGGTATCAATATCTCTGATGAAAAGCTAAGAAATTTGTTAAGGGAGTATTTAGGTCATTTATTGATGGAGCTAGATTTTGACTCAATCATTAACCAGGTGAGTCGTTTCGTAGAGTCATTAGTCGTGCAGGAACACACTCAATTAGAGCAGACAAGACCGACATTAATGCTCTTAGAATCAGTTTTTGAGCAGATTCCTGCGAAAGAACTCAAACAATGTATTGAGTCAGAATTGAGGGAGTTTTGTTCGGAAACTGCGATCGAGCAAATTGTTCAGTATACTGGTCAAGTGATTCACTATTCAATTCTCCAACCTCGACATAAGTGGCCCAAACCTATTTGGGTACTAAGTGCTCTTGAGAAGGTGTATATTGCTCAGGCATCTAGTTTAGATGCAGCAATTGCCCAAGTTAAAGCACAATATTCCCACGAAACCGGAGAGCTGCAAGTAATAAAAGTCGGAGGTGTTCTCGCACCAAACCAAGTGATTTGCTTGGAGTTATTGAACAATTAAAAAATGCGGAATATTTCCGGTATTCTGAGTAACGCTGGAGTATGTCTTGTGCAGTTAGCAGTTTCATTGCATAATAGCCAAAAGTTTTCAGCGATGTGAGCGCGATCGCGGTTGGAAAAATGAACTTGCTCAAAATGTTGGATACGATTGATCTCTCCAGGTCAACTGTAGGTAATCATTGTAAATTCGGATTAGTTGGAAACCCACTTGGGGCCTGATTATACATCTCCATAAATTACAGATAAGTCTAAGCAGGATAAGGGTTTCAGATTCATTTTTGGAGATGTCTATTGGTTCATTTCGACCGATCGCGAGAGTTACTTTAGCAATTGCTCAACTCGCTTGTACACAAGAGCGAGTTTTTTAGTACAATAATAACAACGATTGCTATTCCCTGTTATTAAAGCGAAAATGGAATAGCCCAAATTACAGGAGGACTCAGGCATGAACGTGTCTTTGACACCGGAGTTAGAGCAGTATGTCCAGGAGAAAGTCTCAAGCGGACTGTATTATTCTGCTAGCGAGGTAATCCGTGAAGGGTTGCGCCTGCTGAAAGAACGGGAACAATTCCAGCAAACTCGCTTACAGGAATTGCGGCAGGAAATTCAGGTAGGGCTAGACAGCGGTGAGGCAACTCCCTTGGATATGCCAGCAATCAAGGCAAAAGCGCGGCAGCGTCGGCGGAGGAAACCGCAGTAATGGCCACGATCGTTAAACGCCCGCGTGCTGAACTGGATTTGCTAGATATTTGGGACTACATCGCTGATGATAGTTTAGATCGGGCTGACGAGTTTTTAGATCGCGTTGAAGGAAAACTGCAAACCTTGGCACGTAATCCAGGATTGGGCAGAAGGCGTGAGGAACTGTTAGCTGGGTTGCACAGCTTTCCGATTGGGAACTATGTGGTGTTCTACCGGGAAATTGAAAATGGAATAGATGTAATTCGTGTTCTGCATGGTTCACGGGACATAGAAGACATTTTCAGTCGCGGCTAACTCCTTGTAATGCAAGTGCGTATTCAAGGCGTACTGCCTGCCAATAGAGAGAGTTTAATTGTGGAAGTGTTGCATAAATTTGAGTCAGAGATTGAATCAGGGGCATTAATTTTATTAGATGAAACGCGCTCTCGGGTTAGAATTCGGTTTCTTACACCGCGATTACTGACAAATCAGAGAATAAGGGTGCGCGATCGCACTTTGTCACTTTCTTAAAAGACATTTTTCTCGACTTCGTAGAATAGCCCAGTGCTGAGAGCCGTTAGGTAACTTTCATAGAGCTGCCCCCTCCATGTGGAGGGGGTAATTTTTACTGAACGCAATCGCTCACAGGAATGAAGTTGCAGGAACGCGATGCGATTTAAATTGGAATTGTTGACCACATAAACTAAGAAAAACCATGCACAATGCTTCGATTGAACCTAATTCCGGCTATAACAACTCCGGTTACGAATCGGCACCCGATTTGACTGTCGGTTACTCGTCATCTAAAGAAGTTCGCCAAGGTAATTTTGACAACGGTTACCAAGAAAATGTGTATGACTTGTCCAACCTAGCAGATACTCCTTGGACAGATTCAGCAGTCCGCCCGAATCCACAGCTTGAGCTGGAGCTTGATTAAAGAAAAAAGCGAAGATGGAGAAATACAGTCCAGGACGCACTATCAACCTAAAAAAAACAGTTTCTCGTTCTCATCCTCAATCTAAAATGACGGAATTACATTCAAAAACCGGGTTTTTGGGTAATTCCTAAAATGGAGAGGGAGAGAGGAAGAGGGGGAGAATGGGAGAGAGGGAGAGGGCGAGAGAGGGGGAGAGGGAGATTTAGCTGATGGCTAATTTCTGCAATACTGCTCTATTTTTCGTAATGTTTTAAAAACCATTTAAAGTTTTTCCAAACTAGAGAGAATAGAGCAGCTTTTTTTACCCGCATTTGAGTTAACATTAATAGGATTCCCATGAACAGTCCAAAGCAGTTAATAAAATTAAGCCAGGTAGGATCTGCTTTAATAGCTGCCAGTACACTCTGCCTAATTTTTGCTTTCATCTGCATTACTTTCTTCAGCTTCCCATCAATTGCTAGCGCTAGTTCCTTACATACTAAAATTTGGGAAAAAGAACAATCTAGAGTTTTGCTGCCAGATTGGAGCCAGATTACCTTTAGTTCCCTGCCCGCCGTTGCTAGTTCTGGAAGTTCAGGCGGTCGAAGCTGGCAAGCCGGCACTTCTGTTGACAACATCTTGAAGCTGGGGGACATCAACGATGTAAAACCTGAAATTCTGTCTTTGCAAGCAATTGAACAATTAGCACTAGGGGATATCAATTTAGAGAATATCAGCTTGTCCGCGTTTCCCTTAGCTGGTAAGCAAACTGTCGGTCACTTGGCTGAAATTGTTCCGAATCTGGGCCAATTTCAATTGAGCGATGTTCCTCCACTTGCTTCTTTATCTTCTCAAATAGCCGGAGTGAACCCTAACATCAACCAATTACCAATTGGTCAAGCTGTAAAACAAGTACCGCAACTAGCGCAGGCAAAACTTAACCAAATTGACCTATCTGAGTTTGCGATCGCCCAAATTCCCAATCTTAATAGCGTAAATTTAGAACAATTCTCTGGCTGGTCAGAGGAACTCATCAGCAATATTCCGCTACTCAGTCAAGTCCCGCTTTCTAATTTTCCGGTTCCTATTGCGTCCATTGGCAGCACAGTCATGCGAATTGACACGATCTACAGCCGGTACGAAAGCAAACGCTCTAATACAATTTCCGGTTCTGATGTAGAAGGATTTGCGGTGGCCTGCGAGAAAGATTGCGCTTATATCGAACTCGACGACATGGAAAACGCCGGTCGCCGCGCCACAGGGCCGCTAGAAGGCAAGCAGTGGATTAGCGGCAAATACCAGGAAGTGCGAGGTGGTTCTGGCTGTTTGAGCGGTTGGGAACCGACGGGCCGGCATCCTTTTGGGGAAGTGTTTAAAGTAGTGGTAATGGAACCGTCAGAAACCAGCGATACTGTTGACACGGCTCTGTACTTCAGGTTTAGTTTGCCCTGCGGCAAATCGCCTTACATTATTGGTCCGGTTCCGTTTCTCAGTTACAGCGTTAATTCGCCTATGTTTGTCGGTCGATTGGAGGGCGGTTCTTCTAACAGTATTTCACGTTCAAAAGGCGTCGCATCTGAAACAAAACCTTCAAAGCCGCTAAGTTCAAATCAAGCTAAAAAAAACGCTTTACCAGCTCAGCCGGTACCTGAATCAAAGCGAGAGTGCGCGCGCCCCGCAACTTACGTTAACGGTGTGGATGTAGCTTCATTAGGGGAGGCGTTAGCAAAGCTTTCCGAAGGAATCGCCAATTTGGAAAATGCAGCCAGTGGCGATTACGAAGCTATTGGCGAGATGGTTTGTACCGAAGGATCTCGCAACTGCGGGCGGGCGATCGGTCGCTATCAGTTGATGAGTTACCGGGAAGACGTGCAGCGTGCTGTCAGTTCAATTCCAGGGGCGGCTAACTTTATCCTGAACGTCAACAAAGGCCAAAAACCTACAAGAGAGGAACTCTTCCAATATTTTCCTCCTGCTGTTCAGGATAAAGTCTTGCAAAATTCTCTAGCTGAGAACTTAGTCCGCAGCCAACAGGAAATTGACCCTAAAACTGGGCAGGTGTTCAAGGGCGATCGCTTAATTGAGCGAGTAGCGCAAAAACACTTTGGGGGTTCTGGCAGTAAAATTGATGCCAGCTATTCCAACATTTTAGGCGGCTACTCTCTCAAACAGTACGGGGAAAAAGTTCGAGAGCTTTATAACCACAATACCAGCGACAATTGCCAAGCTAATTCTGGTGACAGCAATGGCATCAGCAACTCGGTCGGCTCCGGCATTACTTTAAATGCTAGTGGGAGTATTAAGGTTGCGCTGTTCATTAGCTCTTTTTTGGGGGGAATCTGGTTTTTAATTAGACTTGTTCACAAGCGAAAGCAGCAAATTTTTCTGATACTAATTGGTTTGGGGATAGCAGTTACTCTTGGCACGGCTGCGCTCTCCCATTGAACCAGGGGAAATAGGAGGTGGAAAAGCAAGTTATTAACAAGTCTAACAACCTTCTCTACAACCAGGACGTTTTTAATTGCTGAAACCATTAATTTTATGGCATTGATATCAAAATTGGTGATATCGGAATGATTAAACCACAGAGGGCACAGAGGACACAGAGAAAGAGAAGAGAGAGATAATAATTCCGATGTCAACTGATTAGATATGACTTCTAAGCTGTTCAGGATATAAATTGTAGAGTCGTTTTGTATTCCCCGAAGTCAGTCATAAAAATTGACTGTAAGATTTAGACATACAACAGCTTAGTTCAGCAAAACAATCTCTCTTTTATTGTCTTTTTCTTCTGCTTTAGTGTCCTGTTTTTTCTGGTATTTTGTAGGAGTGAAGTAACAAATGGTTAAACAAAATAGAGTTAAGCAACAAACAGCAGGCACCCAAAAGATTGTCAACCCCCCGGTTTGGTTAAATCAAGTTGGTTACTGGTTTCGCATTGGTTTGACAGTTTTTACCGCCCTGTCGCTATTATTGGGGACAGTTGCTTGCACGAATTCTAGTTCAGCAACAACCGCACCAGCTTCTTGGCAACAAGCTTTGCGAGTCACTCCAAAAGAAACTTTAACCCTAATCGTAAAGGAACACAGCAGCCTTCCAGAACTCAAAGTAGCGGCTGGGCAAAGTGCAGCGGCAGAAGCGATTAAGAGAATGCGAGTGTGGCAAGTTAATGGCTCGGTAGGACGGCTGAACCTTTATGATCTCAATAATTCCGCTCTGTGCGGTACAAAAGGCTGCCTTTATGTTGGCTACTTAATTCCTAATGATTCAAGTCAAATGCCAACAGAAGTATTTGCAGCTTATCTCGACCCCCATAAACCGCCGAAAACTCCTTTGTTTAAGGCTGACAGTTCCTCGCACGAGGGTTTGCCTTGTCTAGAAGTGAATCAGCTTTCCAAACAAGGCCGCCGCCAGCTTCAATTTTGCTACGACGGCCTTACCTATCAACTTGCTGACAGCCAGCTTTTCAGTAGTTAGTGTTTAGTAGTCTGCGGGTTCATCGAAGTCAAAATCTTCTTCTGAATCAACCTCAACTTCAACCTCAGCCGCCTCGGAAAATTCATCTAACTCCTCTAATTCTGAGTCTGTTCCTCCTTCAACTTGTGCAATTTTGCGAGGGGGCGACAATTTACCTCGATTTTTGCGGTTAGTTACACTTTCTGGCAACGCCTGGATTTCAGGTTCGGCACCAGCGGCTATAGCTGGCAACCCGGCATCGCTAGCCTCAATGAAACCAGCAATGTTATTGTGCAGTCCCCAAATCAATTTCTTTTGTGGTTTTTGACCGAGAAATAGCTTGTGAAAATTAGCATCAGTTGGCTGAGTAATGCTGTGAGTTTTACAGCAAAAGGATTTATTTTTGCCTTCCCCTTCTTTGAGAGCTCTAAACTCGACATTCAACACTCCCAAAGAGCGCCACTTGTCATTTTTACCGCTGTAATCTCTCCCAAAGCAATCAGCAAATGCCCGTTCCAAATTGCGGTAAAATTCTTCTCTAGCGCTCTTAAAGCTCCAGAGGGCTACATTCTTGAAGCGGACGACAATCGGTACCTGATGCAGGGGTTGGTTTTTGGGATTTAGAAAGATGAGAGCGTGTTCGGAACACACTTCCTGCGTCTTTTTATCGAGGGAATCGCGATATTCGTCGTAAAGCCCAATAAAACTACCTGCTAATTCTCCATTTTCTTCAATATCTTTGTAGCGGATGTACTCAGGCACAAAAGCTAATACCAACATTCTCGCTTTTGGGAGCAGTAAGCCTGTCACTTCTTCGCTGAGTTCGACCGTTGTCAATTCCTCAACATTAGGCATTACGTGCCATTCCGCTTTGACAAGCTGGTCGTTCGGGAGCAAAATACCTGCTGGGTTATCGTTAATCACGATTCCATAGGGCAAAGAGGGCTTGCGAGTTTGGTTGTAATCACTGTTGAATAGCTCCGGATCTATCTCGTAATAATCAGCACTCTTGTTCTTTTGCCTGTTGGAGTTTCCACTAGAATTCTGTACTGTCTTACTGGGAGATTTCGCGTTATTGCTTCTTACCATTGTTTACCTATTTTTGTCATGGTCTCCCCCTTGAGGCGATAGCCGCTAGCTGAAACATTTAGTTTTTTTTATATCTAAAAAAAATGAACAATTTGCAATTTTTGCCTAAAATTAACAAAGCTACCTTGGTACCAATGGCAGTTCAACCTCCTAAACGTTCGTTAACTAGCATAGATTTTGGCGGGTTGTTAGGTCAGTTTATGAAGCCAGAGGGACTGGCAATGTTAGGGCTAATGGCAGGCTTACTTATTGCTTCCAAATTAGTTGGAAACGGGAAGGGTAAAATTACCTCCGGGCGGCTCTGCGGGACGGCTGAAAAATTGGCAGCCACAGGCTCTGCCCTCAAGCAAATGAAAGAAAAAAAACGGCAGCCCGTTACTTTGTGGAGCGGTACGCCGAGTTATTGGTTTAAAGGTTGTCAGGGATTGAGTGCTCGATTGCAAACGCTATTAGGTGCAAATCCGACGGTTTGGTTTCCCCACGCAGAACGCGGAACTTTAGTCATTGGTGCTCCGGGTTCTGGCAAAACATTCAGCGTCATTGACCGGATGGTTGAAAGTGCATTCCAGCAAGGTTTTCCTGCCATTATTTACGACAAAAAAGGAGACCAGATGAAAGTGCTTGCACCCCTTGCAGTGCGCTATGGCTACGATGTGCAAGTGTTTGCGCCAGGGGAAGCTTACAGCGGCACTATCAATCCTCTGGATTTTATGAGAGATGCACAAGATGCAGTAATGGCAGCAGAAATTGGACAAGTTATTGCTCGAAATGCTAGTCCGGGGGAGAGTAAAGGCAATGAGTTTTTTGAGAAAGCAGGCGAGTTGATGGCGAAGGGTTTAGTGCAGTTGGCAAAAAGCAGTCCTTACCCGGATTTAGCTTTTGTGTACGCAATTATTCAACTGCCTGATTTGGTCAAGCGCATCGACCACGCCGTTCACCGACCCGACGGTCATCCCCTCAAAATGGACAGGTGGATTGCCTCTAGTTTTTCGCAGTTATTAAGTTCAAAAGATGCTGAAAAAACTGTGGCGGGCATTAAGGCAACCGCAGAGGCAACCTACTCCAGTTTCATTCAAAAAGATTTGTTGCGGGCATTTATTGGTCGCAGCACCATTCCAATTGCTTTAGAAGGGAAAAAGTGCATTATTTTCAAATTAGATGACCAAAGGCGCACTGTAGTGGGGCCGCTGTTAGCTGCTGCTATTCACTTATGTGTGGTGTCTAATTTGAGTCGGGTACGTTCTGACCCATTTTTGTACTGCTTAGACGAGTTTCCGTCTCTCAAGTTCGACAGAATGGATCAGTGGGCTAACGAATATCGTTCTGCTGGCGGCGTGCCGATTGTTGGCATTCAATCGCTCAATCAACTCTATAATCTCTATGGGGATAAAAAAGGGGCGGCGATCGCCAGTGCTCTGTCAACTCACGTCCTCTTCAACCCCGGCGATTTTGAGACAGCCGAGAAATATTCTAAGCGGTACGGGGAAGTGGAAGTGCTGGTAAAAAATCGATCGACCGGCAGCTCGACGGGGCAGCAAACGAGCCGTTCTGTCAACTGGAGCGAACAGTTGCAAAAGAAACCGCTGATTAGTCCTGACGAAATTCTGAGGTTTCCTCAAGGCAAGTGCGTCATCACTTCACCGGCCTACGCAACGGGGACGGAAGCTTTATTTCCCTACCCTCTCAAGATTCCGGTGCGGCCCGGCGACATAAAGCGAGCTAAAGATTCTGAACAACTGTGGGACAGCAGCATCAGACCGCAGCTTGAAAGGCGGGCGAAAGCTTTGTCAGTAGAGCAGCAGACAGGTAAACTGCTCAATATAGATGAAGAACTCGACAAGCGGATTCAATTCGCTTACCAATTGCTGCCACATCCGAACAATCCAGAAGAACCCGTGACTGTGGCTGATGTTAAGTCGCCAGTCAATGCTGCTGGTGCGAACAGCGCGGCTGGGAAAATAGCGGTTGACAATATTCGGACAAAACTTAAAAATCTGTCATTTGGTGGCGATCGATAATGGAGCAAACTGAACAATTTTTGGCTGACATTTTGATTGTTGACGATATTCCAGCTAACATTCAACTACTGTCTCAAGTGCTAATTGAAAACGGTTACAAAGTCAGGAAGTTGATTAGTGGACAGCGAGCTTTAAAAGCAGTAGAGTTGCAAGCGCCAGACTTGATTTTGCTCGACATAAAAATGCCCGGTATGGATGGCTATGAAGTTTGCCGTCAACTTAAAGCATCTGAAGCTACTTGTGCTATTCCTGTAATTTTCATCAGCGCTTTAGATGACGTATTTGACAAAGTAAAAGGGTTTGAGGCGGGCGGTGCTGACTACATTATAAAACCTTTTGAGCCTGTTGAAGTGTTAGCGCGGGTATCTGCCCAACTTAAAATGCAGCGCCTGCAGCAGCAACTTCGCTGCGCTAACGTGCAATTGGCTGCACAAAATGTTCAGCTAAGCCAGGAAATTCAAGAAAGACAGCAAGCAGAAGCTAATTTAAAAATGCTGTTGCACGCTGTTTCTCACGATTTGCGATCGCCTCTATCGGGAATGTCGCTGCTGCTGCGAAGTCGCCTGAATGATGCTGCCAGCAACATTGCTATTGATAGGCGGACTGTGGAGGTTATGGTGCAAAGTTGTTCGCGCCAACTCCAGTTGATTGAGTCATTAACAGCAACACAACAGTTTGATATAAAAAGTGATTCTTTAGCAATCAAGCCGCTGTCACTGCCCGCTTTAGTCCAAAATATTCTTATTGAAAGATTACCAATTCTCAACCAGCATCGAGTCAAGGTTAAACAGCTTTTTGCAGCAGATTTGCCTTTAGTCAATGCTGATGCCCAGCAGCTATGGCGGGTGTTTGGCAATCTGATCGACAATGCTGTTAAATACAATCAGTCTGGGTTTATTTTGACTGTAGAAGCTAAAAAGGAAGGTGAGATGGTTCGCTGTACGGTTGCAGACAATGGGGCAGGAATTTCACCTGAGCAATGTGCAAGATTATTCGAGCCTTATACGAGGGGAGTTGGAGTTAGTTTAAGGCAAGGATTGGGATTGGGACTTTACATTTGCAGGCAAATTGTTGAGGCTCACGGCGGAGAGATTGGCGTTGATAGCGAATTGGGAAAAGGAGCGATGTTTTGGTTGACATTGCCAAAGTTTGAAGATTGACAAGCTGTCATAAACTGTAATTTTTGGCTCTTCCGTACTTAGTGTGCCAAATTATCAGTTTTCTGATGCCCTACACCTTAGCTGGCTGGGATTTCAAGGGGCTCGCTCTTCTACCGCAAGTTGCCATAAGGGAAGCTAAGAGTATAAATGAGCTCAAAGCCTTACCTAGCAAAGCCTTGAGGAGAAATTTAAGTTAACGCGATCACACTAAGTACGGAAGAGCCTAATTTTTGAGGACTAAAGTTTATCAAATACGATTACGATCGCCTATTTCAGAACAATTAGAAATAAAGTTTCTTCACGCGATTTACTCACTATCGCGGAAGCTAAAGAATATCTCGAAGAAGTTCTGTTTTCACTAGGAACAGCTAATGTCGATCGCGATGTCACTTCGGAAGTACGAGAAATGGATTGCTATATTAGTTTGTTAGTTCTCACGCTTAAACCAGCCCCAAACGCAGTGCTTTAACGGCTGCCCTAAACCAGCCCTAAACGCAGTGCTTTAACGGCGGCGTGGGTGCGATCGCTCGCTTCAAATTTAGCTATAATCATCTCTACATGACCTTTGGCGGTGTGGACGCTCATTCCTAGCCCAGCGGCGATTTGTTTATTGCTTTTACCCTCAACTAGCTGCTGCAAAACCTGCATTTCCCGTTCTGTCAGCTTGATGTCGTCATTCGCATAGCTTTCGGGCAGTGGCGTTTTGAGATTTTGCAGCACGCAGTCGGCAATCTTAGGGTCTAGGTAACTGCCACCTTCTTGCACAGTCGTAATCGCTGCTAGAAGTTGTTCTGCGTTAGTGCCTTTAACGCAGTAGCCGTGAGCGCCGCTTGACAAAGCCGCCATTACCTGAGTTGGATTGCTGTGGTGGGTGAGCATCAGGATGCGAGTATGCGGCAGTGCGGCTCTGATTTGCTGCGCGGCTGCAATACCGTCGATTCCGGGTAAGTCAATGTCCATCAGGGCGATGTCTGGTTGGTGTTGCAGTGCAGCACTGACGGCTTCGTTGCCGTTAACAGCTTGTGCGACAACTGTTAAATGGGGTTGGTTATTGAGGATATGCTGTAGACCGAGCTGCATCATCGGGTCATCTTCAACTATCAGGATGGTTTTTAGTTGGCTTGTTTTTGGTTGGGTGGCGGTAGTTGCAGTCACGGCTAAGATTCCTACTACATTTTATCCATAGTCTATTGTTTTTCCTCATATTAAAGAGTGTCATCCTCCTATGGAGAGAAGAAAAGTATTAATTTTTGGGCGATTGCGTCGGCAATAGGGTGGATATCTCTCGATAGGAGGATGGCAATAAAATGTAAACAGATTATATCGACACTTCGTTGACTTCATCCAGATTGATTTCATCCAAATTAATAGCTGTTGCTACTTCCTTCGGTTGAGGTGTTAGATGACCATTGAGCTTGATAACTGTTTGTTCTCTCTCTCGTTCAATGGTAGTCAAAAGCCAATTTTGAGTTTGTCGGTGTTGCTTGCTGTCCCAGGCAAACAGAACTTTTTCTGCTTGTTGAGTCGGGTGCAGTGCCAAAATAATCAGTTGCAGCTTGTGAGGCTCGATCTCGAAGAATTCGGCAGCTACCCATAACTTAACTCGGTCTTGCCAAGTCAGTACAGGATGGCGAATCGCCCACTCAAATAGTCTGGGTGTTCCTTTGACTAAACCCACATTTGTACGGACTTGTATCACTTTAAATGGAGGAGAAGGGGAAGAATTTTCTTCTGTCACTCCCCTTTTTGTTCGGTCTAGTTTTGTTTGAAGTGGAATGTCAACAAACAGTTTTCGCTGCGGTAAAAACAGTGATGGCGATAGTTCTTTGAGCTGGAAAACCCACTGCTGGAACTGGGGGTGACTGTTGAGAATTGGCTCGACAGGTAATCCCATTAAAATTTGCTTGACAAGCAGTTGCAAGCGTTCTTGCAGATAGGAAGGAACAAGAGGTGGCTCTTGTAGTGGGCTAGTATGAATAGTTTGATTGAGGTCGGATAGAGTAAGGAGGTACATTGCTCAGAGCATAAAAGACTGAGCAATAGCGGCGATCGCCAGAAGTCAGGGGGGAATGGAGAATGAGACGCTGACTTTTCCGGCTTCTCAACCGAAAACCGTGAGGGTGTAGGCTGCTTGTTACCTAATTATACAAGTTTGGCTAAAAATGCTACTGATGAAGAAATGATATCGGCAATATCATCTGGATCGAGGGAATAAATCTTTGCTAAAACTTCTTTTTTAATTTTTTCAGAGCCTATCCTCTTGCTGCCACTCACTTGACCGATCGCCACCTCATCCAAACCGCGTTGATAAACTGATAAGGATATTTCTCCATCCAAATAAAGTTGCAGAGTCTTGGTACTGCCACCGCTTAACTTTGCCAGTTGCCGAAAGTTCTTAGAATCGGATTCGGGTATTGTTTTCCCCTTTAACCACCGATATATTGTTGAAAAATCTACTCCGATAGCGGACGCTAAAGCGCTTTGAGTCCAGCCTTCTTTCAGCAGCAGCTCGATCAACTGAGTCAGCCGCTTTTGGCGATCGAGTATAAGAGAAGACACAGAGCTAACAGTCACAAGTACTTACCTGACGCTATTACAGTACACTATTTTACTTTCTGTAACATAGAAACCTCTTCGCTACAGGAGGGATTGAGACAGGATCTTTCGAGAATCAGATAAATTACCTCGGATCAGATAAATTACCTGGCACTATACATCTATTTAACGGTAAAGTCCTTGTATTTGCAAGGTTTGAGCAATTTTTTGACGATCGCATTTTTGACTGCCCCTGCTGTATTTTACCCCTTTTCTACAAAATTTGAGCAATCAAAGCCTTAATCGATTACGCAACTACCCTTGCATTATGCAATACTTAATGTTGCACCGCGCAAGACGGACGGAACATCAATGTCATCCTCCAACACAGTTCGCGGTTCTGATGCACATAACTTCTCTGTTGTTCGCAGCGCTGAACTCACTGCGAGAGTTGCACAGGACTGCCAGCCAAACAAAGCCGACGCTAAAGATTTGTCTGCCCAGAGCACGCTCACTGATGCTGAAGCATTAGAATTAAGCAGCTTGGAAGCTACAGTCGAACGGAGCTTGAAAGCTTTTTGGGAAATAGGGCAAGCTTTGCGCCATATCCGCGATCGGCGTCTCTACCGACAAGACTTCTCGACTTTTGAAGACTATTGCACTAATCGGTGGGAAATGTCTCGTCGCTCAGCTTACCAATTGATCGAGGCGGCAACCGTGTACGAAAATGTGCGCCATGGCGCACAAATCCTTCCCGCCAATGAGCGCCAAGTTCGCCCTCTAACAGCACTACCCTCCCAAGAGCAGCCTAGGGCTTGGGCCCAAGCCGTTTCTACTGCTCCGAACGGCAAACTTACGGCTTTTCACGTTGCCCAAGTTGTTGAAGAACACCAGAAAAAAATTTCGAGGAATAAGTCTAACAACGAGAACAGTTCCAAAAACCAACGAACTCAAACAGCCAATCATCCGTCAAACCGTGAAATTTCAGCATCCACTCAAAAGAATGCTGGGGAATTGGGAGCAACATCCAGTCAGACAGAAACTCCATGCCGAAGCTGCTGGAATTGCTATCATTGCAGTTTTGAGCCTGTTCAAGACGACCCTCACAGTTTTTATTGTCAAAAGCTAGGCAAACTAAGCTTTATTGAGAAAGATGGTAACGAACGGGGATCTAAATGTAAATTGTGGCTCGATCGATGGATCGAGCCAGAGTTAGTCAAAAAGGCAAGACGAGCCCAACGAGATACTTTTACCTTAACTCTACAGCTCCCGATACACCTGCAAGCCCAGATGCAAGATGCGGCTAAAACTCAAGGGCTGGCTGTAGTAGATTGGGCTGCACAAGTCCTCAAAGCAGCAGCTTCTACAATCAGTTTTGCTTCTGAAGTCCAGCCTACTCATAACATTACGCCCGCCGCCACAAGTGAGAATTAGGTACGTATAGGGCTAGAAATCATCCAAATTAAACAGCGTAAATTGATGAGGCGATGTTGTCGTCTTTCTGGGTCGGCGTTTGCCCTTAACAACTTCTTGAACTACTGGATTAGAGTGAATTGATGTCTGATCATTCAAGTCAATAACTTCTGAGCTTTCTCCTGAACTTATTTCATGTTCGACAGGACAATCAGTATCATTTTTAGCCTGAGACTCGACTGGCTCAAACCACTCATTATACCAGTAAGCAGCGTTTATTGATTCGGGTCGATCGCTACTTAAAGTATTGCCAAGGAGCAAATCAGTTTGACCCAACCACCAAATCGGAACAGCCAGCCAAGGTGAAAACATATAAAACTGAAACAAAGCGCATTTTAACAGAGTAGGGTCTATATCTTGACCGATACCGCTCAGACAGTAATTTGACTGTGTTAACATTAAAGCACCCGTACCGCACGCAGGTTCATTGAAGCTGGAAATTCGCTCTGTCTTATCACCACTGACTAACTTAGATATCAACTGACACAAAGCTAAGGGTGTAGGATAAAACCCTGAACTTTTTTGAGCAGTCTTTCCGCAAATTTGGGGTAGCAGTCTGCCCATATAATCTTCAGGATACAGTATAAGAATTGACAGGTCAAACATCTGATAAAGACGCATTGATGCACCTTCACAGCCGGCGGGTTCTTTGGGTAAAATCTTGTAAGCTGGATGTCCTAATGCGAACAAAACCCAGTCCAAGAAAAACTCCAAATAGTCCCAAGCTGACCAAGTTTTCCATTCTCCATGTTGAGGAATGCAATTGAGACTGTCATCTAACATGGCTTCTGCGGTAGGAGAATGCTGCCATTCAATTTGGGGAATCGGTTCTGCTGGCAAAGTTTCCTCAATTACAAATTTGGGTAAGTTTTCGGGTTTTCTGTTCTCCAGAATGGCTAGCATTGGCTCCATCTTCCACCGCATCCAGACATGACTAGGGACAGCTTGACACAAAGCCCAATAATCCCACCTTCCCCACAAACATCGGTCTATTTGTGCGAGAATTGTTAAAAGCCAGCCATGCTTTAAATCTCGTTTTAGGTTGGGGATTAAAGCTTGCTTTTTCTTTGGTTTATAGGGTTGCTTTCTGAAATGTAACAGCGTTGACTCTCTAGTTTTGGAGTCAATGATTGGCAAGACAAGCCTGTTTTTCATGAGTACAAATCTGAAAAATGCACCCATAAAAACCGCAGTAGCGGTTCGCACAATTCTATGTTGATGCAAGCAGCGTCTTGTTTAATAAAAACAGTAAAAACAAATTGGGAATAGGGCGTAGCTTTTTTGTTTGAAAAAAGCTACACTCTATTCCCCACTCCCATTTTCCCTATTTCTCTCCCCATTCCCATTTCTCAGCCATCAATTCCACCAATTTTTTGATATTTAAGGAGTAGAAAATGCTTCGCATAGCAGCAGCCCCACCTGTTTGAGTAAAGCTTTGTTACCATCAGGACATCCCGACTGAATCAAACATTTAGGACAGCCAGAACTGCAAGAACAACTGCGGGCTAACTCAGCAGCCGCATGAGCTAATTGAGGGAGAGAACGAAAAATAGCTTCCGAGGTTCCCGAACCTCCTTCTGCTAAATCGTAAAAGAGTCCTGCATAGTCATTTGCACCTCTCTTCTCTACCAGAAAATTCACATCATTAGCGGAAGCCAAAATAGTCAGAGGTAAAGCTGCTAAAATTTGATGGCCGAAACTGTGAATAGCCAACAAATTCGCGGGGTACTCCCACAATTGCTGATATCCGGGAGGAATCGGCTGTTGAGACTGAAGCAATTCCTGGCGAGTAGCTGTTACTACCTGTTGCAGATAACATTCAACCGGGGAATTAAAACTAATTTGCAGTACAGGAGTCGCAAATTTGATTTCGTAAGGTTGCTCAAAGTTCACCTCATTAAGAATCGATGTTAGTTCAGCCGAGCGAGTTCTCTTCCCACAAACAGGACAGGCAGTAAGTAGGTAGGCGTAAAAAAACCAAATCATGTTAAGATAAGTAAACACTCAAGATTTGATTTACAAAATCAACA
>NZ_JAUBPT010000035.1:0-56899 GCF_036700905.1 Microcoleus sp. S13_C3
TAAACAAAATGGTACACCGCATATTTGTCTATAAGTGTATCATTTTGTCTATTTATTCGCTACCTAGGGACTAGCTCCTTTTTTCCACCATAGCCGAGGGTTGGTGGGCACGAATCACGGTTCGAGTGACGTAATGAACCGGATAGTCTAGCTTTCGGAGTTGGTCCGTATCGGCTTGTAGGCCTTATAAGACTTATTTCCTTTGATCGGCTTTTTGCCACCGATAAAACCGTGTTGCCACCCTGAACCCACTTACTATAACGTTTTGGCGGGTCTCACCACGGAGTCCCGGTTCTGAGTATCGACATAATGCCATTGACAACTTGTCGATGGTCGTGACGCAGGCTTACCGATTTTGGGTTGGAGCGGTGGTAGTAGCGGTTTTAACTAATCCCACTGTTCCCTACTTAAGTCTCCAAGGGTTCCTCAAGACTCCCTGCCGGAACTCGCCTATTTTCGAGGATACAACGAGGCAAGAAAACACGCCCTAGGCTTTTAAACTCATTATTGAGGATATCCACTGTATCACTTAAGTCAAGCACTGTCATAGTTTTAACACATATGTTGTTAGCCATCCCCCTAGAGAAATATTTTTGGGTAAAATTGTGTAAATAATTGTAAACTTCTGGGCGATCGAACCAGTAGTAGGAGAAGATAGACGCAGCAATAAGGTGGCATCTATAAATTTTAGCTAAAAAATTTCTCTTTCCAATGAAATCAAGAGACGGGACATATTCTGGATAATCTCTCCTTAACCATAATATCACTTGAGTTAGGCCCGACGATTAAAAGGTTGATTAATTTCAGGGGAGAGGGTGGTATAAAAAAATACCTCAGCATTAGGGACTCGATCTACTTACGGTAAAGTTGTTGTCTAATAGCGTCGGAAGAATATGATCAGAAAAAAAATTAGCAAAGTGTTGGTGGGATTAAGAACCCGTCATTTTTTGATAATCGATGCAATTTGTTTTGCGATCGCACCGTTACTGGCTTTGGAAATTCGTTTAGATGGCATATTGGATCTGACTCCCTACCTACAGAGCCTAGCGGTAGTTACAGTATTATTTGTAGCACTCAAGCTTACAGTATTTTATGGCGGCGGCTTCTACAAGCGTTACTGGCGGTATGCGGGCCTGGAAGAAATGGCACAAATAACGATGCTGATAGGTATATCCCTAGCAGGGGAAATTATCTTGTTCCAAGAACTCTACCAGCTAAATAATTCGCCGATCGCCAATCTGCCACGATCGCTGCCGCTACTAGACGCTATGATCAGCTTTTTGTTAGTGGCGGCGATTCGTTTCAGCATTCCAGCTCTGGAAAGATGGAACCAAAAATCGTGGAAAGTTCAGCAACGCGAGCGCGTCCTGATAGTCGGTGCGGGCAGTGCAGGCACATCTCTGATGCAAACGATGCAGAGGAGCCCAGAGGTAGGACTCGATCCAATCGCTTTCATAGACGACGACCGCAAAAAAATCTCCAAGCAGATTGGCAGACTGACTGTAGTCGGCAATCGCTGTAACATTCCGGAGGTAGTTCGATCGCTAAATATCGACAAAGTTATGATTGCCATCCCCTCAGCTCCGGGAAAAGAGATTAGGGAGATCGTAGAAATTTGTCAGTCAATTGGAATTCCAACCAGCACCCTCCCCGGCCTCAATGAAATCATCAACGGTCGTGTCAGTTTAGGTAGCCTCAGAGATGTACAGATTGAGGACTTGCTCCGCCGCGAACCCATCCAAACCGATGTTGAGAAAGTCTTGGGATTGATTGGAGGTAAGAAAGTTCTAATTACCGGTGCGGGTGGCTCCATCGGCAGCGAACTTTGTCGGCAAATATTAAAGTGCGCTCCTGCGGAAATCATCATCGTCGGACACGGAGAAAATTCTGTATTCAACATTCAACAAGAATTAGGAAAAGTCCTGTCAGAACTCAAAAAAACCAGCAAAACCCCAACAGATATTACTCGCGTGACAGCCTTTATGGCCGATATTCGCTTTCGCGAGCGATTAGAGTACGTTTTTCTAAAAGTGAGACCCGACATCATTTTTCATGCGGCCGCTCACAAACACGTACCCATGATGGAATTAAACCCGCCGGAAGCGATTACTAACAATGTGCGGGGGACGAAAAATCTGCTGGATCTAGCATTGAAATACAATGTGCAACAATTTGTGATGATTTCCACCGACAAAGCGGTGAATCCAACGAGCATTATGGGAGCTAGCAAAAGAGTTGCCGAAATGCTGGTGCTGCAAGCAGCCAAAAAAAGCAAAAACCCCTTTGTAGTGGTTCGTTTCGGTAATGTTCTTGGCAGCCGCGGTAGCGTCGTACCTACTTTCAAGCGACAAATTGCTGAGGGCGGGCCGATCACAATTACCCATCCAGATATCACTCGCTATTTCATGACAATTCCCGAGGCAGTTCAACTGGTTTTGCAGGCAGCAGTCATCGGCAAGGGCGGGGAAGTATTCATGCTGGAGATGGGGGAACCAGTCAGAATTTTTGATTTAGCAAAAGATTTGATTCGGCTCTCAGGATATGAAGTGGGTAAAGACATAGAAATCGCGTTTACAGGGCTGCGGCCGGGAGAAAAATTGTTTGAAGAACTGTTTATTCCGGGCGAGAAATACAACCGCACTAAACACGAAAAAATTCTGAGTCTCGGCAATGCCAGCCGCCTAGTGAAAGAAAATATTGACCAGGAAATAGAAGCCCTTTGTCAAGCAGGCGATCGCAATGATACCACTTTAATAGTCTCAATGTTACAGCAGTTAGTGCCTGAGTACGTACCAGGGTATTCAACCGCCAATTTGGACGCCACTACAGCCCAAAAAACAACCCCTGTGGCAAAGATTAGCAGTGCAGCATCTATTCATTTAGAGAATGATTTGCGTGTGGCTCTGGCAAATGAGGAGTTTCGGATTCACTATCAGCCGATCGTCTGCCTGGAAACTAATAAGATTAGTAGTTTTGAAGCGCTGTTGCGCTGGCAGCACCCGAATCGAGGTTTGCTTTGGCCAGACGAATTCCTACCAGCGGCAGAAGAAACCGGCTTGATTGTTCCTATTGGCGAGTGGGTACTGCGGCAAGCTTGCAGCCAGATGCGGATTTGGCAGTCGCAATTTCGTCTTAACGCTCCTTTAACAGTCAGCGTGAATCTGACTAGCAAACAGTTTTTCCAAGCTGAATTAATCGAGACTATTGCCAAAATATTGAAAGAAACAAATCTCGATGCTCAGAGTTTGAGGTTAGAAATTCCTGAGTATGTTGTGACGGAAAATTCCGAGTGGGCTGGGTCTGTTTTTCTCAAACTTAAAACTTTAGGGGTGCAAGTACAAATCGACCACTGTGGTCTTAGTGATGTATCATTAACTCAGCTCTACCAATTGACGCGGCTGAAGTATGGGAAATTCGACAGTTTGAAGCTAGATTGCTCTCTCGTCACCGGCCTGGATGCTAGCAACCCCAACTTAGAAATTTTTCACAAAATTATTGCCATAACTCAAGAGTTAGGTATGGGGATGATTGCCACAGGAGTAGAAACGAGCTGGCAAATAGCTCAGCTAAAATCTATGAAGTGCGTCTACGGACAGGGATACTTTTTCTCGAAGCCTGTAGAAGGCTCTAAGGTAGAAAAATTGATTGGGGGTATGGCTGTTAAAAGTTAATGGGGTCTTTGTGAAGAAATTTGAAAGGGGAAATACACGATGGGGAATTCACCAATGAGCAAGCAGGTAATTAGTTACTAATGCAACAGTTGAAACCACTAACATTGCGCCGTAATTTTTCCTGGACTTTCACGGGCAACCTCATTTATGCCGCTTCCCAGTGGGGGATGTTGGTGGTGCTTGCTAAATTGGGCAGTCCTGAAATGGTGGGTCAATTTACCTTGGGATTGGCAGTTACAGCGCCTGTACTCATGTTTACTAATCTGCAACTGCGAGCTATCCAAGCGACGGATGCCAAAGGGGAGTATGTTTTTAGCGATTATCTGGGTCTGAGGTTAATTGGAACAGGGTTAGCACTATTGATAATTGCGGGCATTACGCTCAAAGCTGGATACCCAGGGGAGAAATCCTTGATGATTTTGACTATCGCACTGGCGAAATCCTTCGAGTCGATCAGTGACGTGTTTTACGGATTGATTCAACAGCACGAACGGATGGATAGGATTGCCATATCCCTAATGATTAAAGGCCCGTTATCGCTGTTACTTTTAGGCATCGGAGTTTCCGTGAGTGGGAGTGTTTTAGGGGGAGCGATCGGATTAGCAGTTGCATGGGGTTTAGTCCTATTCGGATGGGAGCTTCGCAATGGTAGATTACTTTTAAGGAATTCTTCGCAGGGGAGAGAGGAAGAAAATTTATTAGTTGCTGATGCTGAACCTGCAAACAGCAAAAATCCCTTGTACCCGCGCTGGCACGGAAAAACTCTGGGCAAGTTAGTTTTGCTGGCTTTACCTCTGGGTTTTGTGATGATGTTGATTTCGCTGAATACTAACATTCCTCGATACTTTATCGAGCGGTATTTAGGCGAACGAGAACTAGGGATTTTCTCTGCAATATCTTACCTGATGGTAGCAGGAAACATGGTAGTGAGCGCACTAGCGCAGTCTGCTAGTCCGCGGCTGGCAAAATATTATGCAGCGGGAAATAGCACTGCTTTTCGCACACTTTTGTTTAAGCTGGTGGGGATAGGCTTGATGTTAGGTGGGGCGGGCGTTTTTTTAGCTATTGTTGCTGGCAGGGAAATCTTAACTTTACTATATAAACCCGAGTATGCCGAACGAGCTGATTTGTTCGCGTGGCTAATGGTGGTTGCGGGTATGGGGTATGTGTCATCCTTCTTGGGTTACGGGATGACGGCAGCTAGATACTTTCAGGTGCAAATGCCTTTGTTCGGTTTGGTAACGGGGATTTCTGCGATAGCTTGTCTTCGGTTAATTCCGACGATGGGAGTGCAAGGGGCCGTGATCGCTCTGATTATTGGGGCGATCGTTCAAGCAGTTTTTAGTGTGGGAGTTATCGTGTATGCACTGCAAAGACTCAACAAATATCCAGGAACAAAATCAAATATCGACTAAGCAGCGTCCCATTCGTATTCTTCATGTTGTCGGTGGCATGAACCGCGGTGGCATTGAAACTTGGCTGATGCACGTTTTGAGACATATTGATCGCGATCGCTTTGTGATTGACTTTTTGGTTAATACCACTAAACCCTGCCCTTACGATGACGAAGTTCGCACTCTTGGCAGCCAGATTATATCTTGCCCTCGCGCATCCCAACCGTTGCTTTACGGGTCTAATTTTAAACGAATTCTCCAGAAAAATGAATCGTATGATATTGTCCACAGCCACGTTCAGCACTTCAACGGTTACGTTCTCCGGTTAGCAAAGCACGCTGGTGTACCCATCCGCATAGCCCACAGCCATAACGATACCTCTGCCGTAGAAGCTAAGGCTAGCCCAACGCGAAAGTTGTATTTGAATTTAATGAAATGGTTGATTTCTCGCCATGCCACGATCGGTTTAGCGGCAAGTCGCCCATCTGCCCAATCTTTGTTCGGTTCCCATTGGGAAAATGACCCGCGCTGGCGAGTGCTTTACTGTGGTGTCGATTTGACTCCTTTTCGCCAATCTGTCGATCGACAAGCAATACGCAATCAATTAGGCATTCCTGTCGATGCTTTTGCCATCGGTCATGTTGGTAGATTTGAAGAACAAAAAAACCATGAATTTATCTTAGATATCGCTGCTTTGCTAGCTAAGAAAGATGCTGATATCCGTTTCTTATTGGTGGGCGATGGCCCATTGCGGGCGCAAATGCAGGAAAAAGTCGATCGGATGAATTTGAGCGATCGCGTTATGTTGGCAGGCGTGCGATCGGATGTTCCTCAATTGATGCTGGGTGCAATGGATCTGTTCCTCTTGCCCTCCCTTCACGAGGGACTACCTCTGGTTTTGATGGAAGCGCAAGCTGCTGGTTTACCCTGTATTTTGTCTAATGTAATTACTCAGGAAGTAGAGGTAGTTCGGCCATTAATGCAACGACTTTCCTTATCCAAGTCTGCATCCGCATGGTCTGAAGCGCTCCTAACTATTAAAAACGCCAAACCAAAAATTACGCAAACAGAAGCTTATCAATTGGTCGAGCAAAGTTCCTTCAATATTCATAATAGCCTTAAACAATTGGAGGCACTCTACCTGGAGCGATCTTTTAATGAAGTTTAAAACTAAGGCTAAATCCGTTAAACCTAATTCTATTCCTATATCGTCATCGCAGTTAAAAGGCACGAAATGGTTATTTTTTGCTTTTTGCTGTTATTTGTTATCCCAAAGTTTCACCGTTCCGATCTTACCAATCGGGCCTTGGGCACTTTGGCCTTGTTTTTCTGATTTGGCATTTTTCTTCATCGTCTTCACCTTTATCCGATGTCGTCAATATACTACGCCCCTATCTCTTCCTAATAAAAATATATTTTCTATTTTTATAATTATTTTGTTGGGAAGTATCCTATCCTATCTTTGCTACTTGGCTTCTGCCGAACCCAATGCCGTTGGTCCTCCTTTTGGAGCTTTCCAACTTTATCGCTTCGTGCAATACTTTAGCTCATTTTGGTTAATTGCTCGTATTCCATTAACACCAGAGCGACTTCAGAAAATGAGGCAAATTGTTGATGGTGTACTAATTTTTGTTTGCTTGGGAGTTTTCTTAACCTATGCGGGTGTAATACCTCTCTCCTTAATCACCGCCCATTTACCAAAAGTTGGAGCTTGGCAATACTATGGTAGTGTGGGTGAAATTGGAACTAAGGGTTTAGGTTTTGTCGGTTACAACCATGCTTATGTTGCTGCGCAAGTAATGATGCTTTTGATTTTAAGGTTGCACTTAGGCAGTAATCAAAAAAATGATATATCTAATACTACTTTTCTTATTCTTTCTGCGCTAACTGTATTTATCAGCGAGTCTCGTTCTGGATTCGCAGCTATATTGTTTTTGATGTCGCTCTATTTGGTAACCAAACCAATTTATGTTTTATTTATTGTTAATCTAGCATGGATTTTACCTGTACTGGCATCAGCTTTAGGGTTGAAAAGTATTGAGCTAAATTCCTACGAAGGCTCAATTATAGATCGCCAATTAACCGTGTTCCAAGCTAATAACACTGACAATTTAAGTGGAAGGGATAAAAGATGGGCTGCTCACCTGGCTGCATTAGATGACAATCAAGTTAGTTGGATTGTCGGAAATGGTTTTGGTTCGGCGATTGATCGAGGTGACAATGCCCATATGCTTTATCTACAAATTACTTCCGAAACTGGTTTGATAGGTTTGAGCATATTTGGCATATTATTTGGGATGATTCTATTCTATTTGTATAAAATAGAAATCAAAGAAAAACCCTTTTTATGGGGAACAGTTACTTTTTTACTTACCGCTCTTAGTCAAGAAACTTTTTATCCAGAACCCGCTCTAGGTCAGTTTCTGGGACTTTATATAAGTTCGGTAGCAATTGTCCTGAGAACTCCTTATTTACTAGAAGAATCTTTACCTAACTCAAAAGGCTTAAGCGAAAAAATATGAGCGAGCGAAACAAATGGTATAAAATCTATACATTGGTAGCATTATTTTTGGTAATGCTAGTAATAACTGTAGCAATTACAACAAATAAGAATTTACCCTGCTATTCTCAAGCCACCACTATAAATCAATCGTTAAATAAGAGCGTAAATATTGTTAACGGCATCACCCTAGTTAATGGTAAATCCTTTTTTCCGTTCGGGTTTTATCACGTTTCTTGGAAATCCAAACCAGAAGAATTAATCAAAGATATGCGGGATATTGCAGCGGCTGGATTCAACACAATTCATGCTTCCGCAACGGAAGTTAATAGTTACGAGCGATTTTTGAATGAAGCCGATCGCCTTGGGATTTATGTTTTGAGCGAACAAGGAATTGGGTTAGTTAAAATGGTCAATTCCTTCAAAGAAAAAGCGGCAGTTTTGGGTTGGAATATTGCGGATGATGTTGATAATGGTAAACTCGTTCCCCAAGAAGTGTTAAAATTACACCAACAAGTGAAATTAAACGATCCAAATCATATCACTTATATCAGCGGTTATTCAAATAAAATTAAAGAATTTGCCAGTTGTGCTGATGTAATTGCCATGCAGTCTTATCCTATTGGTAACGGAGATGATGAGATATCATTAACCTACGATCGGGTTTCCCTTGTCCGCGATGCAGTTGCTCCATACCAGAAGGCTGTTTATGCTAACGTACAAGCTTTTGCTTGGCAAAACAAAAAGCAAGGAGAATCTCGTGCAATTCGCATACCTACCTTTGACGAAGTGAGAAATATGACCTACCAAGCTTTATTAGCAGGTGCGAAAGGAATTATTTACTACACTTATCACGATAACGATTGGCATTTGCCATCATACCCAGATTTGTGGGCGGGAATGAAGACTCTAGTGCCGGAAATAAAAGCAATTAATTCCCAGTTGTTAGAGGGAGAATTAAATATAATTGATGTGAGGATAAGAAAGGTAATAGCTGGAATATGGACGTATCAAAATGAAGCGTTAGTAGTAGTAATTAACAGGTCTTACGATCGCAAAGAAGTATCGATCGCCATCCCGTCAAAAATTACCAAACTAAAACGTATGTTTGAAAATCATCCTGACAATCTAACATTAAACGGCACTCGACTATCTGGATTTCTCAAACCTTTAGATGTCGCAGTTTATCAAGCAACTAAGGAACTTTAGATTTTATTGCTCTTTCATTCCCCAGCCCCTAGCCCCTCTCTCCCGCTATGATGAATGTTGTCGTAACTTTAGAACATCGCTTCGATCGCACGCCAGATGGCAAGGTATGGACGCAAACAACCTTCCCCTATTCCTTTTGGACACGATACTTACAAGTATTCGATCGCGTGCGCGTCGTAGCTCGCGTGCGAGACGTACCGAATGTGCCTTCCGACTGGAAACAAGCAAATGGCGAAGCCGTTGACTTTGCCGCCATACCCTATTACATTGGCCCTTGGCAATATCTGCTCAAAGCATGGCAAGTGCGGCGCTGTGCCAGAAATGCAGTCAAACCAAACGATGCGGTAATTTTGCGCGTTGGTTCCACGATCGCATCCCCTATTCAATCCATGCTACACAAAATTGGGCGTCCTTATGCCGTAGAAGTAGTAGCAGACCCCTACGATGTCTTTGCACCTGGGTCAGTAAAACATCCCCTGCGCCCGTTTTTGCGCTGGTCATCTCCCCGGCGACTGCGACGGCATTGTAGAGAAGCAGCAGCAGCAGCTTATGTTACCAAACACGCTTTGCAGCAACGATACCCTTGTGCTAACTTTTCCGTAGGTGTATCGGATGTAGATATTCCAGAACGCACGCTAGTTTCTTCCCCTCGTCTACCGCGTCAGGGAGGGACATTTAATCTGATTTTTGTCGGTACGATGGCTCAACTTTATAAAGCGCCAGATGTGTTAATCGATGCAGTTGCGGCTTGCGTGCGAGAGGGATTAGATCTCAAATTAACTTTAATTGGAGATGGCAAACATCGATCGGAATTAGAGGCAAAAGCCAAATCCCTTGGCTTGGGAGAGCGAGTATCTTTCCTCGGTCAGTTATCCGGTGGTGATGCAGTAATGGCCCAACTGGAGCGAGCCGATTTGTTCGTTCTACCTTCCCATCAGGAAGGTTTACCTAGAGCAATGGTAGAAGCAATGGCGCGAGCATTGCCTTGCATTGGCTCCACAGTAGGAGGCATCCCGGAATTGTTACCCCCGGAAGATATGGTGTCCCCCGGCAATGTTACAGCATTGGCGACTAAAATTCGCCAAGTAATAACTGACCCCGATCGCATGGCGCAAATGTCAGCGCGTAACTTACAAATAGCCACAGAATATCGAGATGAAATTCTCCAAAAACAACGAATCGAATTTTATCGCCACGTCCGAGAAATTACAGAAACTTGGTTGAAGGAAAAAAAATGACGAAACTGTTAATAGTTACTACCATAGAAGGTACGCTGCGTGCTTTTCTGCTGCCTTTTGCTCAACATTTTCGCTCCCAAGGTTGGCAGGTAGATGCAATGGCGCTGCGTGTTTCCAAACACCCGGAATGCTTGTCGTCTTTCGATAAAGTTTGGGAAATCGAATGGTCGCGTAATCCTTTAGATCCCAGGAACTTCCTCGCTGCTCCGCAAGTAATTAAAAAAGCAATGGCTGAGGAAAAATACGATATCATTCACGTTCATACTCCTGTAGCTGGTTTTGTAAGTCGAGCTGCTCTAAACGACTTCAGAAAACAGGGCAAATGCAAGGTAATTTATACTGCTCATGGTTTTCACTTTCATCCGGGAGGAAGCCAATTTAAAAATGCAATATACCTGAACTTAGAAAAATTAGCTGGACCTTGGACTGATTATTTAGTAACGATCAATCGCGAGGATGAAGCAGCAGCAAAAAAACACCATTTTTTGCCATCAGATCGCATCCGTTATATGCCGGGAATAGGAGTAGATTTGGATTATTACAATCCCGATCTGGTTTCGGAAGCTGAAGTAGCGCGGGTGCGTCAAGATTTGGGCTTAACTAAAGAAACTCCTTTGTTTTTAACAGTAGCAGAATTGATTCCCCGCAAGCGTCATCGCGATGTTATCCAGGCATTTGGTGCATTGAATCGACCAGAAGTACATTTAGCTTTAGCAGGCCCTAGCACTACATCGGTCAAAGAAGAAATGCAACAATTAGCCTCAGATTTGGGTGTGAAAGAGCGGGTACATTTTTTAGGAATGCGCCGGGATATTCCTATCCTTATGCGAGCTTCTTTGGCAACAATTTTAGTTTCCGAACAAGAGGGATTAGCTAGATGCGTTTTGGAGTCTTTATCGATGGAAATTCCTGTGATAGGAACAAAAATTAGGGGGATTCAAGAGTTAGTTGAAGACGAATGCGGTCTGCTCGTAGAAGTAGGAGATATTCCGGGAATTACACGAGCAATGGCTTGGGTTTTAGATCATCCAGACGAACTAAAAAAAATGGGTCAAAATGGACGATTGAAAATGCAAAAATATCAAATTAAGCAGATAACTAAACTCCATGAAGACCTTTATGCAGAAGCACTGAGTCGATGAAAAAACACATTCGCATCAACATACCGGACTGGGGTGCCTCGGAACTGGCGAATGCCGCGTTAGCCTTAGTGGGGCGCAGCTACACAGAGGCGCTAGCGGGAGAATTGCAGGCATTTGCGCTATCGGGCTGGCAACCTTATTTGCTGGCATCGGCGCGTTACGGACTGGCGCTGGCAGTTAAGGCGTTGGGCGTGCGGCGCGTGGCTGTCCCCGGTTATATTTGTCCGGCGGCGCTAACGGGATTGCGGGCTGGCGGGGCAGAAATTGTCGCGGTTGATTGCGCTTCGTCGTCCTTGCTATTCGACGCCCAGAAATTGACCGAAACAGTACTTGCTGGGCGTGTGGATGCAATTCTGGCCGCCAACACTTACGGAATAGACCAAGACTACGCGCTGCTTACCAACTTGGGCTTGCCAGTAATTGAGGATGCGGCTTATCAAGCGGGCTATAATACCTGTGGCGTTCGTGGTGCGGCGGGTGTGTGGAGTTTCAACTTCAAAGCCCTAACGGCAGTTGGTGGTGGAGTTTTATGGCTTAAGTCGGGTACTGTGACACCAAATTTGCCAGACCAAAGACTGACGGCTAAAGAGCAATTACCGCTTTTCGCTAATTATGCTTTGCGGGCTATTGTGCGTGAGTATTTACCGAAAAAGTTAGGGGGGGCTGCGCCACCGTCGCTGGAGAAGGAGACGGGAGTACGGGCTGTGTTGCAGGAAATGCGTGCCGCGTCGATGTCGGAATTGCAAGCGGCGATCGCAGTGACGCAGTGGCGGCGGCGTACTAAACTCGCAGTGCGACAGCAGGAAAACACCCGCATTTTGTTGGACAAAGTGCTGGCAAGTTGTCAGACGTTTAAGCGATTGGCAGACACAGAGGGTCAGACGAAAATACATCTGTTTCCTTTGCTTGTTAATGCCACGCCGGAACAAGCGCAGGAGTCTGTCTATCGCGTGCGCTGTTCTCTGTACGATCGCGGCATCCAAACGGAAACCCCCTACCCCCTATTGCTGGGCGGGCCAGATGAACTACCCAACGCGCACGCGCTAGCAGCACGCTTGCTACTTGTGCCGTGCAACACCAGTTTGGATGAAACGTCTATAAAATACATTGCCACTGTTTTAGGGAGCATCACAATATAAAGCTACATCAAAAACCCTATGCCGAAGCTTTTTTGAGTAAATTATTAACTTAATTAAAGGACGATTATGCGCGTTTTATTGACCTATGGATGGTGTCGCACGGCTTATGTAGCCGCTGAAAGTCTTGCCCGTGCTGGCTGGGAAGTTTATGTGTGCGATTTTACACCTTTGAGCATGACCCGCGTTTCTAGGTTCGTTCGCGGTTTCGATTTTGTTCCCCATCCATTTAAAGAGCCGGAGCAATATGTAAATGAATTAGCAGCCATTGTCAAACGGCGACAAATTGATGTTTTGTTACCCGTACACGAGGATAGTTTGCCGATTCAAACTTATCGCGAGCGCTTACCGGAAAATTTGATAATTGCCTGTCCTTCTCGGAATGACTTACTCAGGGTAATGGATAAGTATGAAATTATTAAAATTGCCGAGGCAGCCCAAGTTGCCGTTCCCAAAACACTTACACCTTCCAGTATTTCCGAAGTTGATTCTCTGGCTAGAGAACTGGGATTTCCGCTCGTGATTAAAACCCGACGGGGTAACAGTGGAAAAGGTGTTTTTCGGAGCGATTCACCAGAGGAAACCGTTCAAAAATACCGGGAAATTGTGGAAGACTTTAGTTTGGCAAATAACCAAATGCCCATTCTGCAAGAATATATAGAAGGTAGTATTTATGGCAGTTGCTTTTTAGCCAAAAAAGGCGAGGTAAAAGCCTGCTTCACCGAACGCTATCTGCGTTGTAAGGAAGGAGGATTTGGCACCAGCGTTTTTCGGGAACGTTGTCATTTTCCACTACTAGAAGATTATGCCAAAAAAATGGCTAAAGAACTTAACTGGACTGGCATCGGTCATTTTGACTTTGTGGTTGATGCTCAACAATCTTCTGCCTATTTGATTGAAATGAATCCTCGTTTTTGGGGGGCGCTAAATCTAGCTGTCAAAAATGGCTATGATTTCCCTAGAGGGCTAGTAACAATGCTAACTACAGGCGAACCAGATGCTCAGTCTTTTCAACCCGTATCGCCACCAATTTCTAGCCTCTGGATCGTGGGTGAAACTATTGCTAGCGTTGGTGAACTCCGTAGTGGAAAACGGCTGGCTCCCCTGGCTTCCCTTAAACGCATTTTCTTGCCCGGTCGTCATTGTAGCTACGATGACTTTCGTTGGCTCGATCCCCTACCTTTATTTATGGAATTTGCCTATTATGGCAGTTCTTTT
Source organism: Microcoleus sp. S13_C3 (assembly GCF_036700905.1). NCBI lineage: Bacteria > Bacillati > Cyanobacteriota > Cyanophyceae > Oscillatoriales > Microcoleaceae > Microcoleus > Microcoleus sp. S13_C3. Next base: position 13,509 of record NZ_JAUBPT010000035.1, read on the forward strand.
TTAGCTTCTGGTGGTAATATTAATCCTGTAGCTGTGGAAATGATGCAATAATTATGCTAAATAAAACTGATACCAATTCCAACCAAATCAAAAGCAATGTGAACTTATACTTGTTATTTGGCAAGCGTCTATTCGACTTTACAGCCGCTTTTTTGGGGTTGCTAATTTTAGCAATTCCAATCGGCACGATCGCCATTATTATTTTGGTAACAGACGGTCGCCCTATTCTTTTTACTCAACAGAGAGTGGGTCAAGAAGGTAAGCTGTTTCAGATTAAAAAATTCCGCACAATGTATGTTCGGCAAGAAGGAGATAGTACAATTACTGTGGCAGGCGATCGACGCATTACACCTATTGGTGCTTATTTGCGACGGTGGAAACTTGACGAATTGCCACAACTATGGAATGTGATGGTAGGAGAAATGAGCTTTGTTGGCCCTAGACCTGATGTTCCCGGCTATGCAGATAAGTTGGAAGGCGATGAACGTAAACTTTTACTACTAAGACCAGGTATTACTGGCCCTGCAACTTTGGCTTACCGTAACGAAGAGGGGATATTAGCTAATGTTAGCGATCCAATTCAATACAACAATGAAGTGATTTATCCAGAAAAAGTCCGTCTGAATTTAGAATACTTAAAAGAAGCTTCTTTTTTCAAAGATTTAGCGTATATTTACCAAACAATAGTTGATTAGTTGAAAGCTGTATAGAGAGAAAAATAAGTTAGATGCCAATTAGATATTTTAAGAATAAAGACCTTTCAGATGCGAAATTGGTATCTATCAAAGAAGCCGAATTTGCTAATAGTCTTCGTGAGTCTGGAACTCACATTTTAAGGCATTGCGATCGCTATTGGAAGGAAACTTATCCCGGCTTTTATGAACCAGTTCATTGGATGGCTCGCTTGAAGGCAGATCAAGCAACCTGTCCCTCACCATTATCTTGGGGATTTCGTGCATCTTTGGAAAAAGACTCTTTATCGGCTGCCAATGGAGCAATGCCTATTATCTTGTTGCAAGACTTGGAATCTTATAATTTGGAGAGTCTGCCCTCAACGCGCAGAAGCCATATCCGTAAATGTAAAAAACTGGTTAAATTAGTTCAATTAACTGGAGAGCCGGCGAAAGAATTACTAAAGCAACAGGGATATGAAATATTTGCATCTGCAATGAAGCGATTTAAAAATAAGCACTTTTTATCGCAAGAACAATACATCGAAAAAATGAATGATTATATCGACTCTGAACATTATTTTGTTATGGGAGGTATTTTCGGAGATGAATTAATTGGATATCTTACGGCAATCTCGATCGACGGAACTGCTTATATGGATGAAAGGTTGGTGAAAACGGAAGCATTAAAAACCGATATTGGTAGTACATTGACTTTTGAATTTGCACAAGTTTGCAGACGCTCTGGGAATATTCATGAAATTGTCAGCGGTCAACACTCCCCGGAAAAGCAGTCTCTAACTGATTTCAAAATATCAATGGGATTCCAAGTAACTTATGTTCCCGTAAAGGTGGAAATAAATCCAATGATCGATAAATTTATTCGCTGGCGATACCCAAACAAATATTATCGTTTGAAGGGACCAACATCCTAGTGAACTGGGAACAGGTTCCCTGTTCCCTAAAATTGATACGATCGATTTGTGCTATTGTACATTTGAGTAGTTAAGGAGAACCTAATGAATATATTAATAATTTCTCCCCGTGAAGGTATAACTCTATCGCTATTGAGATGCCGGGGATTACTTAAGGGAAGCTCTTGTGTAACAAGTATATGGAAATCTTCAAGAGCATCCCGATTTTCAAGGTTTTGTAAAAACTATACTTTCTACGCTCTCTCGGAATCATCATCACAATAATTATGTGGTCAGATTAAGGGCAAAATATTTAAATATTGAGCCTCAAGAACTCCTAAAGTCGAACTTTTTTCCAACCTATCGTTCTCCCAAATGAAGATCAAATGACAAAACAAATTCTCCTTTCAACACCTCACATGGGTTCCCTCGAACAAGAGTTCGTCAAAGAAGCCTTTGATACCAACTGGATCGCCCCCGTTGGCCCCCATGTAGATGCTTTCGAGCAAGAATTCTGCGAGGTAGTTGGCGCTAAACACGCAGCGGCTGTTAGTTCCGGAACCGCAGCTTTGCATTTAGCTTTACAATTAATTGGTGTCGGTTCGGGAGATGAGGTTTTTTGCTCGACTCTGACTTTTATTGCAACTGCTAGCCCAATTACTTATCTTGGCGCTAAACCTGTTTTTATTGATAGCGATCGCACTTCTTGGAATCTCAACCCCGATTTGTTCCGAGAAGCACTTGACAAACGAGCAAAAATTGGTAAATTACCCAAAGCTGTGGTTATCGTACACCTCTACGGTCAAAGTTGCGATATCGACCCAATTCTGGAAGCTTGCAATGCTTATGAAATTCCGCTAATAGAAGATGCGGCAGAATCTCTAGGGGCTAGCTATAAAAATCGCTCTCCGGGAAGCTTTGGTAAAATCGGCATTTTCTCATTCAACGGTAATAAAATTATCACCACTTCCGGCGGCGGAATGTTAGTTTCCGATGACCAAAAGCTGGTAGAAAAAGCTCGTTTTTTGGCAACACAAGCCCGTGACCCCGCTCCTCATTACCAACATTCAGAAATTGGCTACAATTACCGCCTCAGCAATGTTTTGGCGGGAATTGGTCGCGGTCAATTACGGGTGTTGGAGGAGCGAGTGGAAGCTAGACGGCGCAATTTTGACTTTTACAAACAAGCTTTAGGAAACTTGCCGGGAATTGAATTCATGCCGGAAGCTGCCTTTGGACGCGCTACTCGCTGGCTGACTTGTTTAACGATCGATCCTGCCGCTTTCGGTGCAGATAGAGAACAAGTTCGCCTAGGGCTTGCTCAAGAGAAAATAGAAGCGCGTCCGGTTTGGAAACCTTTACATTTACAGCCAGTATTTGCTGATTGCGAATGTATGGGCGGTGCCGTGGCCGAAGAGTTATTTGAGTACGGGCTTTGTTTGCCTTCTGGCTCTAATTTAACTGAGGAAGATTTAGATCGGGTGACAAGTGCGATCGCCCAAATTCACAAAGAACATCGATGATATAGCCTTTCTCAGTAACATGAGGTGCTCAGAGGGCATAGGGCATAGGGCATAGGGCATAGGGCATAGGGCATAGGACTCGCCCCCATACCTCACTGTCTTGAGAACCGCTATATAGCCGAAGGAAGTTCGGCTACGGATTCTGTAAGGGATGTAACGGAGGTCAGGAAAAAGAAAGATGCGATCGCTATTATATCCCCCACTTATTCAAGAAGTTGGGGAGTTGGGTATTTTGTCTCTTGATTAATTTTGTTGCAATTCTTGCAATGCGATCGCAATTCCCTGTTTCAATCTTGGTTCGAGACTCTCTTGCTTAACTAAGTTTTCTAATTTCTGCCTCGCCTCGGCAGCACCTAGCTGTTTGAGCGCTGCCATGCAGTGCAGCCTGACGCTGCTGTCTGTGTCGCCCAACATTGAAATCAGAGCATCTAGCCCTCTCATATCTCCTAATTTTCCTAAACCTAAAGCTAAAGATTTTTTGCTAACTCCCTCCTGCACTGCCGGATGACCAGTTTTCAGCAAATCAATCAGAATTTCAGCAGCAACAGCTTTTAATTCCAGCTTTTCTACTCGCCCTAAAACAGTGACTATCTCTTGATAAACAGTAGAATTTATGTTAGGAAATTGCGCCATTAATGTCTGATGTAAATAGGCTAAAGCGGTTGCAGTTTCCATCCAGCTTAGGGCGCGCACAGTTTCGATTTGCAATTCAACCGGAGTTGTGGGCGATCGCAGCAATTCAAATAAAGCAGTGGCTGCAGCATCGGTTTTCACTCGTCCGATCGCGATCGCCGCTTGCTGACAAACTTCTAATCGGATGTCCGAAAGCAAAGGTTTGAGCAAGTTAACTAAATCTAATTCTGCATCTAAATAGGCGCGCACTCCGAGAGCTCGCACGGCTTCTTTTCTGACTGCTGTCGCCGGATCTTTGAGCGCTGCTACCAGTACCGGCGGGATGCGGGAGTCGTGAAAGCTGCTCAGGGCCTCGATTGCGGCTGCCCGCACCGCAACTTGAGAGTCTCCGACTACGCTCAACAGCGGTGCGATGGTTTCGGTGCGCCGAATTTGGGCGAGTGCTGCTGTTGCAAACTGTCGCGAGTCTTTTTGCTGCAAGAGATTTGCTAGGGATTCTATGGCTGTTTGGCCTAAATTCCCTAGGGTTTCGGCGGCGATTTGGCTCAATTCTTCGTCGGAATTTTTGATCGATTCTACTAAAGCTTGAATCACTTCTGGGTGATCAAACTTTCCGAGAATGCGGGCGGCAAACCACCGGGGCTCGGTGTCTGCATCTTCGTCTTCGAGCACGGCAATTAAAGGTGCGATCGCGCCATTTCCCAGATTTGGCAATACTTTAGCAATTTCCCAACGGTCTTGAAAATCGCCCCATTTTAAGGCTTCTATTGCTAAACTGACAGCTTGCTCTAAAATGTGTTGTTCCTGCGGCTTGCTACCGTCTGCTGTCACTTGCTGCAAGCATTCGACTAACCCAGGCCAGTTTTGGCGATCGGCAGCGACTTGCGCTTGTTCTAAAAAATTAGACATGATTTTAGTTTTACTTCTTTAAGGAGCTAGGTAGAGGGCAGCTAGTGGAGAACGCAAGATATTTTTTAGCAATCTTTTGTTACAATTATCCTTTTTTTGGCATTTTTGTCAATCCAGCATAATTGGTAAAATCGAAATCAAGCATTAATTTGATCCAGTTAAGCCATCAAGCTATACTTTTGGTAATTTAAAAAACTCCATATTCCCCATTAAAGATCAACCAATGAAGAAAGCTCTACTTTTAGTAAACCAGCACTCCCGAAAAGGGCAAAAGCTATTATCTCAAGCTACTAGAGAATTAAAAGCACTGGGTTTTGAGTTAATTGTAGAATCTACTGACCACGCCCGCGAACTTCCCGACACAATTCGCCGCCACCAAAATCGAGTTCAATTAGTAATAATCGGCGGTGGCGATGGCACTCTCAACGCTGCCATAGAAGGTTTGATAGACACCAAGTTACCCTTGGGTATTTTGCCGATGGGAACGGCTAACGACTTAGCCCGCACTCTGGGAATTCCTACAGATTTATCAGCAGCTTGTCAAGTAATTGCCAGCGGTAAAGTTCGGTTAATAGACTTGGGTTGGGTTAACGACCAATATTTTTTTAATGTTGCGAGTTTGGGACTAAGCGTGGAAATTACCCAGCGGCTGACTAAAGACGTAAAGCAGCGCTGGGGAGTGTTAGCTTATGCTTTTACTGCTTTGCAGACAATTTATTCAGCGCGACCGTTCCGAGCACAAATTAAGATAAATAACCAATCTTTTAATGTTAAAACTATTCAAATTGCCATTGGCAACGGTCGCTACTACGGCGGTGGCATGACAGTTGCCGAGGATGCCACAATCGACGACAAGCGACTGGATTTGTACAGTTTGGAAATAAAAAAATGGTGGGAAATCATTGCTTTGCTGCCAGCTATGAGGCAAGGAAATCATACCAGTTGGCCTAACGTTCGCGCCTTGCACGCTCAAGAATTTGAGGTTAATACTAGCAAACGCCGTCCGATTAATACTGACGGTGAAATCACAACTTACACGCCTGCAAAATTCCGAGTAATTCCCCAAGCTTTAGCAGTTATAGCTCCTTCATGACTCACAACTAATATAATTATGTTGTGGAACAGGCCGGAAAGCCTGTTCATATATAATTATGTTGTGGAACAGGCATCTTGCCTGTTCAGATATTAGCCACGGGCAAGATGCCCGTGCCACAATTAATCAGTTAATAAATTATATTGTGTTGTGGAACAGGCATCTTGCCTGTTCAGATATTAGCCACGGGCAAGATGCCCGTGCCACAATTAATCAATTAATTATATTGTGTTGTGGAACAGGCATCTTGCCTGTTCAGATATTAGCCCCGGGCAAGATGCCCGTGCCACAATTAATCAATTAATAATCGCCTCCAGCGCCATATTGCCACGCTTCAACTAATCGGTGAAAATAGTATTGCTGTTCGGGTGCTAAATTTTTAACCTGCGGTTCTACGGCTTTTCCCAAAGGCTGCAATCCCGTATAAATTCCTAAATTTACATAATGAACCATCCAATCTAGCAAATTAGCTACTCCCACCTGCGGGATAATTTTCATAACTAATCCGGGATGGCTAATTGCTGTTTTAAACAGGGTTTGGGACAAAGCCGGAAACAGCACGATATCTTGAAGAAACGGTTTGAGTACCGGTTCTCCCAAGTCTTCCATTACCTGAAATACGGCCGCCAAAAGTTGATTGATTTGATTGGGGTCTATTTGTTGATTCATCGCAGCACTCATCGAACGCTGAAACAACCAGGTGACAGATAGATTCGGCTGGTAGGGTTGCAAAAGTGCGAGGGAATTTTTGCTGAGACTGTCGCTTGTCAAAGCTTCGTCAATTCCTAGAGTCAAGCGCTTGAGGTGGCGTACCATTGCGCCGAAACCGCCGAAGCTGAGGGGAGATTGGCTACCGCTGCTGTCTCCGACTGGGAGTATGCGATTCCAAGGCGTTTTGAGAGGACTTTGGCGATAGCAGGGGAAGAATCCGTAGAGTGCTCTTTGGAATTTTAACTGTTCGAGTTCGACGTTTTGATATTGGGGAAGCAAGCGCAAATAGTCTTCAAATAATGTTTCTAAACTGAATCTTTCTGTGTCGGCGTCTATGTAGGTAAATAAGTAGGTGGTGCGGCCGTCTCTGGCTGGAAATGCTTCCCAAAAATATTGGCACTGATTTTGCATTGGGGTGAAGGATGCAAATATGTCCCCGGTGTCGTTTTTGGGGTATCCTTGAGCGCAACTGCCGACTACTAAACATACGGCGTCGGGTTTCTTCCCTTGTCTAGCTTGAAGGACAATAGGCGAAAAATGTCCCATTGCGTCTAATAATAATCTGGTTTTAAATAAATTTGTAGCAGGTTGTAAGTCGGTATTTTCCGATTCTACAAGGACTCCATTCGGATGAATGGTTGCTGTTTTAAATGGTGTATTTTCAAATAGCTTTCCTCCAGCTTGGAGAAATCGCTGTTTCAAGGTTTCTAGGAGGTAAACTGGGTCTATTCCGATGTTGAGTACGTCGCGCACCCAAATGTCGGGGGTGTTGGCAAAGCTGATGCGGGCTGGGTTATATTCGGTGGCGATCGCCTTTTCTATCTCTTCAACAGATAGCAAATTTAGTTCTAAGAATGCGTCTAATTCTTTGCGAGAAATGTTCCATTCTTGATCGCGGCCTCGCAGGATGCCGCGTTCAAGCAAGGCTACTCGCCAACCCCGCACGGCTAAGGCTGTACCGATTAATATTCCTAGGGTTCCGCCGCCGATAACTATGTCGAAGTCGAGGGTTTCGAGGGGTTGTTGGCTGTGTTTGACTGCTTGGGGTGCTGGTGCGGTGTTTTGTTTGAGGTTTTCCCAGAGTCGATCGACTTTTCTCAGGCCTCCGAGGGCGTCTGCTGGCAGTTGGGAGAGGGTTTGTTCGGTGAGGGACATCGGTTTTTAGTATTAAACAGTGGTTGATTTTTTATAATTTAACTTATAGCCTTTCTCATAAAGATGAGGTACTCATGGGCATAGGCCTCCGTGGGCATAGGCCTCCGTGGGCATAGGGCATAGGCCTCCGTGGGCATAGGGCATACCTCACTTTTTTGAGAACCGCTATAGATTAACATTTGCGACAGTTTCAGGGCTGACGCATGGGGTGGCGATAAACTCGGTTTATACTAAGATGTTGCACCATTGTCAATAAGCTTTTTAGGAACAGGCAAGATGCCTGTTCCACAAGAAAATCTACTCTTTGTGGAACAGGCATCTTGCCTGTTAAGGGAGAATGGTGCAAGATGTGAGTTTCTACGAATTTTGGGCTTAGTAACGAGAAATCTAGGAATCAACCGGGTTTATGAGGTTGGGAGTGCGATCGCGAACCGAGTTTTTATCATCATACAGAGAAACCCGGTTTCTGAAAAAAAACCGGGTTTCTACCTCTCGTTGGTAAGTCTGGGGAATTATCTTCAATCAGCCGTGCTTAATTCTTCAACTCGCAGCCGATCGCACAAAATTCGCTCGCACACTATACCACCCGTATCCGCACTCCTGCAAACTTCTAACTGAGCTTCCGGCAGCGCTTCAAACAAAAAACGCTCTCCAGGAAAAACCGTCCGCTCAAAATACCAATTAGGAATATTTGTAATGCGAGCGATTTGCACTTTGCTAGTATTATTTAGATACCAACACAAAATGCGCGTATGACCTTCGGAAATTACCTGATTTAGTGTCAAATTCATCTTTTTAACTTGTTTGTGCAATTGTGCGAGCGAGTGGCGAAAGGCCTAAGCTTATTATAGCAGATTCCCAGTTAAAACAGAATTTTTTATACATTTTTTTTATATTCTTTGGGTTAATTAATAAATTTCTCCGGGGAAACATCAGCGCCTTCCCCCTATTCCCAAGAAGGTGCAAAAGCCGGCATTGCTAAAGTGCAAGATTTCCATCCTCCCTTAACAGGTGCATTCAACAATTGACAGTGACCGACTGAACCTCTTGCCTGTTGGTAGTGACCGCAAAAATTACACTTGGAAGCCGGATTGCAACCGCGCTCGCTAATTACAAGGCAGGGCTGGTTTTGGGTTTGGTTGCGATCGATAGTTAAAGTGTTCATTAAATTACTTTTTAAATGTTCAGTCTTAAGTATGAGGGCTGAAGTGCAGTCGTGGCCTCTATCTGAAGGCTGAGTTAGCCTTAAGTTTTGTTGAGGGATCGATAGAAAATATATTATTTTTGACAGTATAAAGCGAGGGAGCAATTTAATTTGCTTCCGATCGCATTGGCGGCCCCGGCTTTAGCAAAGCTCGCGTTTGCCGGGGGGTATACTTCCTCAGACAGAGCTAATTATTTTCGCCTAACTGGCTGAACAAATCGGCTAAAATTGTATTAGAAAATAAAAAACCTTCGGGATCGCTCAACCTCAAATTGCCCGAAAGCGGCAGTTTCGCGGCATCGCCTAAAGTTGCGTGAAGCGGAGCTATCCCGTAGGGAATCGCCCTATCCTCCGTCATAATTTCCACCCATCCTTGTCGCCAGTAGGGCTGCAAACAACGCCAAATTTTATCAACCGTTTGCTGAGTAAACTTTTGAGTCAGCGCCGACAGGCTAACTCCTTCTGCTAAACGCAAACCTAGCATCAGCGTTTCTAACAAAATGTCATTTTCTGAAACTGGAAAATTTTGCTCAATTGCTGGGTAAATATCTGGCTGGGTTTCCCCCCCAATTTGAGGAGTAGCAGGGGAATTGAGGCCAGAGATCGATCGCACCCACTGATAATATTCTTGAGTTTTGCGAGGCCTTGTCAACCTCCTGCCTTCCACGTAACTCGCCGCCCCCATTCCCAAACCGTAATAAGGGCGATTTTCCCAATAAACGCGGTTGTGGCGGCACTGATAGCCCTCGCGAGCGTAATTAGAAATTTCGTAATGTTCGTAGCCAGCACCGGTCAGAATTTCCCGCGCTAAACGGTACATTCCAGCAGCGGTTTCATCTGCTGGTAGCGGCTGCGCGCCGGCTTCAAAGTAGCGCCCGAAAGCAGTTCCCTGCTCAACAATTAAGTCGTAACTCGACAGGTGAGTCGGGGAAATTTCCACCGCCGATTTCAGGGAAGCTTCCCACTGTTCTAAAGTTTGGTGCGGCAGTCCCGAAATTAGGTCTAAACTAAAATTGACAATACCAGCCGATCGCACTATTTCCACTGCTTCAAAAATATCAGCGACAGAGTGCGATCGCCCGCAAGCTTGCAGCAATTCATCCTGAAAAGCTTGCACTCCCAAACTAACTCGATTTACTCCCGCCGCTACATATCCCCGCAACTGTTCTAAAGTAAACGTACCCGGATCTATTTCTATAGAAATTTCCGCCCCAGCATCAATCCCAAATTTGCCGTCGAGAGTCTCTAAAATATTGCTCAACTGACTGACAGAAAGCAGCGAAGGCGTGCCACCACCAAAAAAAACTGTTTTCAGAGATGCGCCTAAATTTTTAGTTTCTTGAATTTCTTGACACAGTACGGCAACGTATTGCACGATTGTGCCGGAATTCTCGCCATTTTTGCGATCGCCCACCACAAAAACCGGAAAATCGCAGTAGTAACAGCGGCGGCGACAAAAAGGTATGTGCAGGTAAGCCGAACTAGGAATCCCGGAATTTGCCGCTGGCACACTTTTTTTTAATTCAAATGTTAAATAATCTGTGGGAGGGTTCATTACATCTCAAGCCGAAAGCGCAACTTCAAATCTAAAGTTTTAATTAAACAATCATGAATAATTATGTATATTATGACATTTTATTAGCAAAAAAGCGCTGCGAACGATGGCGTCCCGCCCTCGCCCGTGCTACGGCTCTTTTCATTTAACGTCGTACCGGTTTTGAGCGTCCAAAATTCCCCAACAGCCCGCAGCGCGGTCTATTCGCACCTCGTGCCTGCTTTCGGCGGGGCGTGGTAAATTCCGAGCGACTCCCTGGCACATCCCCCAATGGGTACAACGGCGCAATATAAGTTTATGAAAGTCCCTGAGTAAATAGGGCGATATCCGACCAAAGCATGAAAACAAGTATCAGCACTGGAAAGATATAATGGGAATAAATTCATTAACCTAGAACTAATGCTAGACGCAATCATAATAATCTCATTCGTAATCGCAGGCGGAGGCATTGGCTATTACGGAGTGGAACTCCTGCCGAGCAACCTGCTGCAGCAAGTTACAAATATACAAGGTTTAAGTTCTGTACTAGGCTCGTTTGGAGCATTAATCGGCTTCGTGATGGGATTAGTGGCTCAAACAACCTATCGGCGCCTGGAAAAACAAGTCCGCGATATGCCAGTGGAGATGCTGCTGACGCGGGCGATCGGCTTAATCATCGGACTGCTAGTAGCAAACTTAATGCTGGCTCCGCTATTCCTGCTGCCAATTCCCCGCGAGTTCGGCTTCATCAAACCTCTAGTCGCAGTCTTGGGTAGCGTCATGTTCGGCTTCACAGGCGTCAGTTTGACCGACACCCACGGCCGCGCTTTCTTGCGACTGATCAACCCCAAAAGCTTTGACACGGTGTTGCTAGCCGAAGGTACTTTCAAACCAGCCACTGCCAAAGTTGTCGATACTAGCTGCATTATTGACGGCAGAATTGAAAACTTGCTAGAAACAGGTTTCCTCGAAGGTCAAATTATCGTGCCCCAATTCGTGCTCCAAGAACTGCAACTGGTAGCTGATTCCGCCAACGATCAAAAGCGAGTGCGCGGACGCCGCGGCTTAGATGTACTCAACCGCATCAAAGAAACATATCCAGAACGGATTCAAATTCACTCGGCAGACTACGAAGATATTGCCACAGTCGATGCGAAATTAGTCCGCTTCGCCTTGGATATCGACGGCATTTTGCTCACCAACGATTACAACTTATCGAAAGTAGCTACCGTCCAAAAACTGCCAGTTTTGAATATCAATGATTTGACTCATGCGGTGCGCCCGACTTATTTGCCGGGAGATACGATCGAACTAAAAATCCGCAAAGAAGGCAAAGAACCCTCTCAGGGAATCGGTTACTTGGATGACGGCACAATGGTTGTCGTAGAAGCAGGAAGCAGCTATGTCGGCGGCGAAGCCAGAGTCGTAGTCACCAGCGCCCTGCAAACCAGCGCCGGCCGCATGATTTTCGCCCGTCCTCAAGAATCCGTTATTGTTTAAAACAGAGTAACAATGGCCAGGGCAATCAGAATCAAATATTGCGATCGTTGTTCCCAATCTGCCCCGACTCTCTACCGCGCCCGGTATGACGAGTCGGGGCAGTGGTTTTTTTTTGTGTCTTAAATGTTGGGAATCGGTAAGTAAAAACAATCCTTTTTACTTCTATGGTGGCACTTGGAAAGCTAGCAAGAAAAAATAGCAATTACCAACTTCTCCTTCTTTTCTCTTCCTTCGTGTCCTACCCTACGGGAACGGCTTCGCCGAACGCGTCTTCGCGGTTCGATCGCCCTTTTTCACCTTTCCCCAAAGTTTTAACGTCGGCGCGGGGCCGGAAGCCTCGCGCTATTGCCATTTTGCGGTTGCGGTTTTTCTTGCAGCTTCATTGTCAAACTAACCCGCTTTAACTTCTCATTCACCTCCAAAACCCGCACTTTCACAACTTGTCCGACTTTAACAATCTGTTTCGGATCTTCCACGAATCGATCGGCTAATTGAGAAATATGAACCAAACCATCTTGGTGCACTCCCACATCAACAAAGGCTCCAAAGTTAGCTACATTCGTGATTATGCCTTCTAATTCCATCCCAACTTGCAAATCGGATATTTCTTTGATTCCTGCTTGGAAAGTGGCATATTTAAACTCGGCTCGCGGGTCTCTTCCGGGTTTTTCTAGTTCGGAAATAATGTCTCGGAGTGTTGGTTCTCCGACTTTCTCTGTGACATATTTCTTAATATTTAAAGTCTTGATTTTTTCCGATATTTGTGTTATTTCTGTCAGCGGCAAGTCTAAATCCTTGGCGATCGCTTGCACTACAGGATAACTTTCGGGATGAACTGCGGTATTGTCCAGGGGGTTTTCGCCGCCGCGAATGCGGAGAAACCCCGCTGCTTGTTCAAAAGCTTTTGGGCCGAGTTTGGGAACTTTCAGGAGTTGACGGCGATTTTTAAATGCGCCGTTTTCGTTGCGGTAATTAACGATATTTTTGGCAACTGTTGCCGTCATTCCTGACACAAAGGTAAGCAGTTCTTTGGAGGCTGTGTTTAAGTCAACTCCGACATAATTAACGCAGCTTTCGACTGTTTCGTCGAGTTTCTTTTTGAGCAGTTTTTGGTCAACATCGTGCTGGTATTGACCGACTCCTATTGATTTCGGGTCGATTTTCACGAGTTCGGCGAGGGGGTCTTGCAAGCGCCGTCCGATGCTGACTGCGCCGCGGACGGTGATGTCCAGATCTGGAAATTCGGCGATCGCCACATCGCTTGCTGAATAAATCGATGCACCGGATTCATTCACCATGACTTTAATCGGTTTTCTTTCCATTTGGGCCAAAACTTCCGAAACAAATTCGTCTGTTTCGCGGGAAGCTGTACCGTTGCCGATCGCGATTAATTCAATTTTATATTTTTCAATTAAATGCTTGACAATTTTACCCGCTTGTTGTCGCTGAGCGGCCGCTTGGTGGGGGAAAATTGCTTGATATTCTAAAAATTGCCCGGTTTCATCGAGGGCGGAAACTTTGCACCCCGTGCGAAATCCCGGATCGATCGCCAGTGTCGGTTTCATTCCCGCCGGCGCAGACAGCAGCAACTCGCGCAGGTTGGTTTCAAAAGTGGCGATGGACTCGATATCAGCGACGGCTTTGTTGTGCGATCGTACTTCTGTAATTAACGAAGTCTTCATCAGTCGGTTGAAGGCATCCTTCAAAGTCGATCGATAAAACTCTTTAACTTCCGGTATCCTAGTTCTAATTTCCTGACCTTCCAAATAAGCCATCACTGCGGATTCATCAAAAGCCAGTTCCAAATCTAAAACCCCTTCCGTTTCCCCGCGAAACAGCGCTAACATATTGTGCGACTGAACGCTTCTCGCTGCAACTTGGTAATTGCGGTACATTTCAAATTTAGTGCTTCCTTCAGGGAAATCCTCTTTAATTTTCGAGACAAAAACTCCTGTTTTCATCAAAAATTCTCGCAAATAAGCCCGCAAGTCAGCTTTTTCCGAAACCGCTTCCGCCAAAATATCCGCAGCACCTTTAAGAGATTCTTCTGCTGTTTTCACTCCCTTTTCTTCCGAAATATATTTAGCTGCTTCCGCCTCAAAGTCTGCTGGTTTAGCCGTCGGTAAGTTCAGAGACTTGATAAATTCTGCCAGCGGTTCTAAACCTTTTTCCCTAGCAATAGTCGCTCGCGTCCGCCGCTTGGGTTTGTAAGGCAGATAAAGGTCTTCTAGTTCATTTTTTTGCAAACACGATTCGATTTTAGCTTGCAGTTCTTCTGTGAGTTTTCCCTGAGAGCTAATCGTCTCTAAAATCGACTTTTTGCGTTCTTCAATTTCCGTCAAATAGGTGAAGCGATCGGAGATATCCCGCAACTGAATTTCATTCAGCAAATCCGTGCGTTCTTTGCGGTAGCGGGCAATAAACGGAATAGTTGCTCCCTCGGCGAAAAGTTCCAGAGCATTATTGACTTGAGACAGATTAATGGAAAGTTCTTGAGCAATCAGTTGAGGAATGTCGATCATAGTGCAGAATTTCGGAACAGTCAATTTTAGATTTTAGATTTTAGATTTTAGATTAACTTCACAGAAGAGAGGAAGAAAAGGGATCATCCCGATTTTGTTAAAATCGTTTTCTAGGAGTTAGATCGTCGGGCACAGCAAAGCCGATATATCTCGCTGCTAGCTCTCCGGTTTGCACTCCTGTGAAAGCTCTCATTGGGATGCTCCCGTGATGTTAGCATAAATGCAGTCATTTCTCAATATTATATGTTGCCTTTTAAATATCCTGTGCCACAAACCGATCCGCCGCGATCGCCCAGAGAAACGCTGCCGACGATGTACGATTTACCTAGCGAAGACCCGGAGGAACCAGGCTTGCCTGACGAATTTCACGATTTGCAGCCGCAGTTGTTGAGCCTGACGTTTCGACCTCGGAATTATCCGGCTTCTGAGATATTTAGCGGCACCGACATGAACCTTTATTATGACGTGCATCACACTCTGTGGCACAAGCGGCCGGATTGGTTTGGAGTTGTGGGAGTTCCCCGACTTTACGATCGCTCCGAACTGCGGATGAGTTATGTTACTTGGCAGGAAGGTGTGAACCCTTTTGTAATTGTAGAACTGCTTTCGCCGGGAACAGAAAAAGAAGATTTAGGCGACAATACCGATGAGGAAAAGTTGCCACATCAGTCGGGAAACGCTGCCGGTAACGGGCAAGTTTTGCAGCCGGAGACGAAGGAGGAACCGCCTAGAAAATGGGAGGTTTACGAGCAAATTTTGCGGGTTCCTATTTATGCCGTTTTCAGTCGCTATACTAACAAATTGCGAGTCTTTGAATTGAAGGGCGGACACTATCAAGAATTAGAATTGCCCGAGTCGCGAGTGTGGATTCCTGACCTAAGTTTGGGCTTGGGTTTGTGGCAAGGAGAGTTTCAGGGAATCGATCGACTGTGGTTGCGCTGGTATGATGTTGATGGCAATTGGATTCTGACTGAAGCGGAACAGCAACGGCAGCGGGCTGAGTCAGCGGAAGCTCAATTGCAGTCTTTAATTCGGCGGCTGCGGGAATCTGGCATCGATCCCGATCGATTTTTAAATGGTTAGAGAAGACGGAAGTCCTGACTAATAGTATGTCCGGTCGATTACCCCTAATACGGTAGGGGCGGGTTTACGAAAAATATCTACCAATAATTGACAATCTCAAAAACCCGCCCTTTTAATCGCGGTAACTCGATCGGACATGATATAAAAACTGGTTCGCAGTCAGGACTGTAGTTTGTTTTTACTTCAACATAAGACTGAAGGCCTCACTACGCACAGGCTTTAAGATTTGATCGCAACTTGATTGGTTGCCGCTTGTTTGTTTGTTGCTGGTACTCTTTGCGGTCAAGTCATCCGCGTCGAGAGAGTGATGCAAATAAGCTTTACCGACAGAACCGAAAAGTTGCAGTTTGTCAGAAATGACCCATCGCATGGCATTGATAGCTTTTTCCATTATTTCCAACAAATCCGGATCAGACAAAGAAATGCTACTTTTTAACACGTCCATATAAGCTTCGCGAACTTCTGTATTCACATTAAATTTCGATACTCCGAATTTAATACATTCATGAATCATTGACCCCGGCAAACCGCTAGCACCGTGCATCACTAAGGGCACTGAAACAGCAGCCCGGATTTTTGCCAGACGCGGAAAATCGAGTTTCGGTTCGCTGAAATATTTGCCGTGAACGTTACCAATTGTTACGGCTAAAAAATCCACCTTAGTTTCTTTGATAAACTCTACTGCTGCTACGGGATCGGTCATCCTTGCGGCTTTCTCATCGATTGTCAAACCTTCTTCCCTGCCACTAATTCTGCCGATTTCTGCTTCAACGGCCGCACCGTTAGCGTGGGCTAATTTAGTCATTTCCCGGCTAAATATTAAGTTTTGTTCGTAGGGCAAAAAAGAACCGTCTGCCATAATTGATTTGATGCCGTCGGCTAGGGCGAGGTGAATGTCTTTTTCTGAGGTGCTGTGATCTAAGTGTACTGCGATCGGCATTAAAGATTTGCCGGCCGCTTTGATGCACAGCGCGACTAAAGGCGATTGTCCGTATTGGAGGGCGCTGGGGTGAATTTGCAGTATAGCAGGACTGTGCAGCGCTTCGGCCGCATTGATGACCGCTTTTACTCCTTCGAGGTTGTAGACGTTAAAAGCGCCGATCGCATAACCATTTCTCAAGGCCGTGTTCAGCAATTCGCTAGTTGATGCGAGCATATAGTACCTACTTTAAAAACTTTTCTGAATGTCGATCATTCTATCAAAGTTCGAGGGCCAGCTCAGCGTAATTTTTGTTTATTTTAATTGCGAATTCTTCGGCGACGATTTATGTGAAGTGCATTTATTCTTCGGTAAGGTGCGCCTAGCGCACCCTACTATTTGTTTGGTGCTCCTAGCGCACCTTACTCCTTGAGTGATTTCCTATGTTTGTGCGTTACCAGCGTGCAAACCGCATTCTTTTACGGTCGCTTCTTCCCACCACCAGCGACCTTCGCGTTCGTGTTGGTTCGGCAATACCGGCTTCGTACAAGGTTCGCAACCAATACTTACAAAACCACGTTCGTGCAACTTGTTGTAAGGCACATCCAAAGCGCGAATGTATTCCCAAACCTCTGCCGAAGACCAGTTTGCTAAGGGGTTGAATTTAATTAATTCATGGTCAGGAGTGGAGAATGCAGTATCAACTTCAATGACCGGAATACCGTTGCGGGTACTGGGACTTTGGTCTTTCCGCTGACCAGTAATCCAAGCATCGAGAGTATTCAGTTTGCGGCGCAGCGGCTTGACTTTCCGCACGCCACAGCATTCTTTGTGACCGTCTTGATAAAAACTAAACAATCCCTTTTCTTCTACTAGGGCTTGTACTTCGGCTGCATCGGGAAACATTACTTCTAATTTAATGCCGTAATGTTTTCTGACTTGATCCAAAAACTGATAGGTTTCTGAGTGCAGTCGTCCGGTGTCTAGGGTGAAAACGCGGAAATTTTTGGTAATTTTTGAGGCAATATCGATCAGAACTACATCTTCTGCACCGCTGAAAGAAATTGAGATGTTGTCAAAATTTTCTAGGGCAAATTTGAGAATTTCTCGCGGTGTTTTTTGACTGTATTCTGCTTCTAGGGCGGCAATGTTGAGATTTCTTTGGATGGCAACCATATTTTCGGGTTTTCGGTGTTCTTTTCCTCTAGCCCTTTATTATAGCCGATCGCCGTCGGGAGCATCTCATATTTGTAAAAACACTTCTTCTGGCTCCTTCCTTCTTCCTTCTTCCTCTTTTCTCCTGGCTCCTGACTCCTGACTCCTGAATCCTATTTCTAGCGGAGGGTTGCTTTCATTGAGATGCTCCCATCGCCGTCTCTCTCTCACCGACTAATTTGACAATCAAGCAATGTCGTCCGGGGCCGCCGGATTCATCCGTGAAGCGAGAAAAAAGCTCCGACTGCTCATCACCAGCCCCCGGATTTACCAGTGGGAGCGCTTTCTTCTATTCTAAAATCTAAAATCGATTGACCGCATCTTGCAGCAGTCTTTTCGGCTGGGCCCACAATCAAGCTCAAGGATGGCGATCGCCCACTGGTAGCAGTTTTGGTGAACCCAAAACTCCTCTACTGGGTAAAATGGGACTGTCGCGCGGCCCATTGATATCAAATCTGTTAGCATCAGAATTATTTCTATCTCTATTCTTTTCATCTGCGTGAATCTGCGTCAATCTCTTGTCCGGGGCGGTGAATAAATTATCTTTTTTTGACCGCATATACAGGCAGATAAACACAGATAAACGCAGATGAATTAGATCGATTCCGGTTGCACCATCCGTGATGGTTGACTGTTGACTGTTGACTGTTGACTGTTGACTGATGACAATCTAAAATCTAAAATCTAAAATCTAAAATCTAAAATCGATTGACTGTTGACGGTATTTTACTATTTCGATGCTACCGGAATTGATATGAATTTACCCACCATTATAAATGATCCACAACAAAAAGCTTTAAATATTATTGCTTTCATCCTAAATATTAAGCTGTTTAATTAATAAAACAATAGCGTTTATTCGGCGAGTTGGTGCTGTATTTTGCCTGAAAATAACCTTGGGGCTTCCCAGGATTAGCACCGCTATAGGTACTTTTTAATTGCGTCTTATGGCGCTGAATAAATAATTTGTCTAGCACCAGTTAGGCACCTGCTCAAACTAAATCATTGAAAGCCAAGCTAGTAAACGTAGAAGATGCGGCTGGTTTTTCCAATATATCCTTATATGGCACTCCTAAATTATTGGTAAATTTCTTACTCCCGATCAAGCGGGTTCGGGGAGGGTGGGGGTAGGGTAAAAATTTACGACTCCTGTAAGGATTGCCATACTAAGATAGGTTGGTTTTCAAACAGCGAATTACCAATAATCAATTACTAATTGCCGATTAATTTATTGAGAGCGATTCCGTTAGTAAAGTAAATTTTTATCGCTTTTTATCGCTGACAGCTAACCTTCAGCCATACGATCGGCTATATTGTATTTAGAAGTACATTAATTTGTCCGCAAAGCGGTATAGTCCCATCGCCGCCGATCGCGTCAGCTTCTGAATAAACATAGTCCGCTGTCAATAACAGCAAGGAAGTGTGGAATCATGTCCAAAATTTTAGTAGTGGACGACGTAAAGAGCGAACTAGAAATCATCTGCCGTATTCTTCAAGATGCGGGATTGGATGTGATCCGGGCAGGCGACGGCGAAGAGGCGATCGCCATGATCCGCAAAACCCTTCCAGCTTTGGTAGTTTTAGATGTAGTGATGCCGCGAATGAACGGGTTTGAAGTGATCAGAGAATTGCGGGGCGATCGGGCAACTGCAAAATTGCCCGTAGTATTTTGTACTCATAAAAACACCGAGATCGATAAAGCTTGGGGAACTGATTTAGGAGCCGACGCTTACGTCAGCAAACCTTTTGAACCTCAGCAACTCGTCCACATAGTGCAGCGCTTGCTTTCAGCGTAAACTGAATATAAAGCGATCGACCACTTCCCAAAAAACATTATACCGACAAACCCCGTTATTTTTAATAAACTGGGTTTTGGAATCCCATAAAAGTTTATCTTTAATGATAGAAACCTGCTTATTTGCCGCAGCCCAGATTTATTTAACGGAAACTTTTGAGTCACCCAAACTGATGCTGAAAAACTCGATCGGCGATCGGCTTTAGGGTCAAAGCAAAACTCTAATTTGTAAGGTACACTAGGAACTAAAAATCAGCCATGAAAATAACGGCTCCCCCCGCTGGGGGGCATCAGACAAGTGCAACAAAGCAATTTCTCCTGTTCGGTCAAGGAGGCAGTCTGTTCGGCATAGAATTAGAGGCAGTGCGGGAAGTCCTTTGCCTCAAGGAACAACCGATTTCCCTGGTTCCCAATACCCAGCCATTTTTGCTGGGATTAACCAACTTGCGGGGCGAAATCTTAGCAGCAGCAGACTTCGGACTGTTTGTCGGTATTGAGTCAGTTGACACCTACCACCCAAAGAGCCGCATCTTAGTGGTAGAAGCGCCCGATCCACGAGACGTGAGATTGTTATCGAAAATGCGCCTGGGATTAGCCGTTTCCCGCGTCGAAGGAGTTTTACCTCTCAATCCCGATCGCATTGTCTCAGCACTAGATGTCAGTCCCGACCTAGCTCCCTTCTTAAAAGGTCTGTACAATTCCGAAGGACGCTTGCTAATGATTGTCGATGTAGAAGCGATCGCCCATTCCGAACGCTGGTAAAAATCAACAATAAAGATAAGTCTGCAACGGCTTTGCATCAATAATATTAACTAACGATCGCCCGCATCCGATTTGCCCATCCTTAATTTTATGATCAAAATTCTCTATACCTCGATCGCAACGACTTTCACCCTGACATTGCCTGACTTGTCCTCATCAGTGGTAGCTGGGGCTGCTAATGTCATCATTTCTGGGTGTTACTTTTCCATCGCCTGGCTAATCAGCTTAGCTTTGTGGCGAAACCGTCAATTCGGGTTCGACATCTTCGCCACAGTCACAGCCTGCATATTTTGGACCTGCGCTTTCGGCCATAGCGGCCACGCAGCCGAATACCTAGGACTGCCACACTCTCCGGTGGCGCAAACAGTGTTCGATTGGATAACTGTAATTGCGGCGATCGCTTTTTTGAGTTTGTCCAACCGCTACACCTTCTTAGTAGGTTCCACCCAAATCCTTAACTCTAAAAAAGAAACAGAACAAGCACTGAGCGAAACTAACCAGCGATTTCACGCAATCTTCGACCAAGCTTTTCAAGTGTTCGCATTATTGGAGCCAGACGGTACTCTGATCGAAGCAAATCAGACAGCGCTAGAAGTGGGCGATTTCCAAACATCAGAAGTCCTGGGGCTGAAATTTTGGCTGACACCAGGGTGGGCATCATCTCCAACCAACCAGCAGCGCCTAAAAACGAACATTCAACAAGTCTCGGCCGGCAAGTTTGTCCGGGAAGAATACGAAATCACCGGCTTCAACAACCATGTGACAGTAATGGACGTGTCGTTTAAGCCGCTGTTAAATGAAACAGGAGAAGTATTTCAAATCCTCGCCGAAGGTCGCGACATTACCCAGCGCAAACAGGCAGAAGCTGCATTGCAGCAGCTAACCGCAGAACTAGAGCAGCGAGTGAATGAAAGAACCGAGCAGATCCTGCAAACTAACGCACAATTGGAACAGGAAATTCGCGAGCGTACCGCAGTACAAGAACAATTAAAAGCCTCCGAACTATTCTTAAACAACATCCTCAACAGCATTCCAGACCCGATTTACGTCAAAGACCAACAGCACCGCTGGATAATATTAAACAATGCCTTTTGTCAATACATAAATCACAGCAGAGAAGAACTAATTGGCAAATCCTACGACCTGTTCTTGTCCCAACAGGAAGCACAGACATATCGAGAAAAAGACGAATTAGTTTTCGTGACAAATACCAGCACCGAAGTCCAAAAAACCATCACAGACCGAGCAGGAAACACCCGCTTTCTCTCCGCCAAAAAATGTACCTTTGTAGATGCCGAGGGCAGGAAATTTCTCGTTTGCGCGATTAGAGATATCACCAATCGCGTGGAAATGGAAGAACAAATGCGGCAGACACTGGCAGAAATAGAAAGTTCCCAAAACTTGCTGCGAACAGTCATTGACGCTACGCCAGACTGCATTTTTGTCAAAGATCGAAACTTGCGCTACACCCTAGTCAATGCAGGTTTCGCCGCCGCCTTCGGCAAAACTCAAGCAGAAATTATCGGCAAAGACGACGCAGAAATCGGCATATCGGTCGATCGAATCTTCGCCAACTTCCAGCCCGAAACCGATTCCGAGAACCAAATCCAAAACTTCCGGGCCGGCAACCACCTCGCGTCGGCCTCCAACGACTTAGCCACCTTAGCCGACGGCAAAGTACACACCTTCGACACCCAGAAATTGCCCCTCAAGGATGCAGAAGGCAATATTTTAGGAATGCTCGGCTTGGCGCGCGACATCACACAGCGTCGCAAATCTGAACAAGAACTATTGCGGTTCAAAGCAATTTTAGAAACCACAACAGACTGGGTAGGCATAGCCGACACCCAACAGCGCACCATTTATCTCAACCGCGCCGCCAGAGAAATGCTGAGAGTTGGCGAAAACGCAGATTTAGCCGGAGTCAGCATTTCCGACCTGACATCGCCCAAAAGTATCGACACTATTATCAACGTCGGCATCCCCGCAGCTTGCCGGGACGGGGCGTGGAGCGGTGAAACAATTTGGCAAACTTTAGACGGCAAAGAAATACCAGTTTCTCAAGTAATTATTGCTCACAAATCCGAGAAGGGAGAAATTGAATTTCTGTCAACGATCGCCCGCAACATTACAGAACGCAAGCGCGTAGAAGAAACCTTGCAGCAGAACTTGCAAATGCTCGACCTTGCCAGCGATGGCTTGATCGTTCGGGATATGGACGGCACGATTAATTATTGGAGTCAGGGAGCCGAACGGATGTACGGCTGGACAAAAAATGAAGCATTAGGGAAACCCACCAATACTCTATTGCACAGCATTTTTCCCCAGTCTTTAGCAACTATTTCGGCACAGTTAGAAGAGCAGGATTATTGGGAAGGAGAAGTAATTCACACTACCAATTATGATACCAAAATTACCGTATTCAGTCGATGGAATTTGCAGCGAGATGAACAGGGTAAACCGAAAGCAATTTTAGAAACTAACAACGACATTACGGATCGCAAGCAAGCCGAAATCGAAAAGCAAAGATTGATTTCGCTCGTAGAAAGCAGCTCAGATTTTATCGGCACTGCAACAATGGAGGGAGAGGCAACATACCTGAATGTCGCGGGAATGAAACTAGCAGGGTTGCCAAATATTGAAGAAGTCAAAAGCAAAAGTATGTATGACTTCTTCTCAGTAGAAGATGGTAAGATTTTTAAAGAAGAAATCGTGCCGGCTACTGTGCGAGACGGTTTTTGGCAGGGTGAATTCCGCTTGAGGAACTTTCAAACCGGCGAAGACTTTCCGGTTGACTTCACCCTATTTACAGTCAAACACCCAGAAACCGATGAGCCTATGGGGTTCGCAACAGTTACTCGCGACATCAGCGATCGCAAACGCGCAGAAGAGATGGTGCGCGATCGCGAAAGACTGTTCCGAGCCATTTTTGACCAATCGTTCCAATTAGTGGGGCTGCTAAAACCAGACGGAACCGTTTTGGAAGTCAACCAAACAGCCCTCGCCGTCGCCGGAATGGAGCGCGAAGACTTCGTAGGCACGCAGTTTGTAGATAATTTGTGGTGGCAAATTTCTCCAGAAGCCAAGCAAAAAGTGCAAGCAGCGCTCACAAAAGCTGCCGCCGGCGAGGTAGTCCGCTACGAAGCCGACGTGCTCGTTGCTGGGGGTGCTGTGATAACTGTGGACTTCTCCCTCAAGCCGATCGTAGACGACAGCGGCAAAGTCGTGCTGCTAATTCCCGAAGGCCGCGACATCAGCGATCGCAAAGCCCTAGAACGAGAATTAGTTTTGCGTCAAAGCCGCTTTGACGCATTTTTCGCAGCCGCCCCGGCCTCAATGTTTATTTTTGACGAGCAGTTGCGCTTCGTGCAAGTTAACGAGAAATTAGCGGAAACCACCGGCGTCTCAGTTGCCGAACACCTCGGCAAGACTGTGAGGGAAGTTATACCCGAAATGCTCGATACCCTACAGCCGATGCTGCAGAAGATTCTCGCCACCAACCAACCGTTTTTAAACGTTGAGGTGTCGGGTTCAATCTTCAACGAACCGGGCGTCATGCGAGATTGGCTGGCGTCATATTTTCCTTTGCCCGGATATGACGGCAAACCCATCGGTGTCGGCGGTGTGGCGATCGAAATTACCGATCGCAAAAAAGCAGAAGTAGAGCGCGATCGATTTTTTACCCTGTCTCTCGACTTGCTTTGTATTGCAGATTTTGAAGGCAAATTCAAGCGCGTCAATCCCGCTTGGGTAAAAAGCCTCGGCTACACCCTAGAAGAACTGGAAGGCCAACCTTTTCTCAATTTCGTCCATCCAGACGATCGCGAACAAACCGTAGCCGAAACCGGCAAATTATCCAGCGGCCTCGAAACAATCGCTTTTGAAAATCGCTACCGCTGCAAAGACGGTTCCTACAAGTGGCTGTCGTGGAAAGCGCGACCTGAAGCCGAACAAAAGTTTATATATGCAGTGGCTCGCGACATTACCGAAAGCAAACAGGCGATGGTGCAACTGGAAAAAACAACAGCCCAATTAGCCCGTTCTGAAGACCAATTTCGCCAGCAAACCAATCTCTTGCAACTGCTAATAAACAGCATTGGCGACGGCATAATTGCTGCCGACGAAAAAGGCAATTTTGTGTTGTTCAACCCCGCCGCCGAAGATATTTTTGGCATGGGTGCGACAGATGCTCTTCCCAATGAATGGTCAGCAAGATACGGTTTATTCTTGCCCGATACGGTAACTCCCTATCCCCCAGCCGAAATACCTTTAGCGCGCACGGTTCGAGGAGAAGCCGTTGACGACGTAGACCTTTTTACCCGCCACGCAGGCAAGCCAGAGGGCCTGTGGGTGAAAATTAACGGTCGGCCACTCAAAGACGAAACGGGGGCGCTTAAAGGCGGCGTAGTCGTTTGCCGCAACGTCACCGAACAAAGAGCATCCCAGCAGCAAATGCAGCAGTTGGCCGAGGCACAGGAACGCTTGCTGCAAGAACTCAAAACGCGGCAAAATGCCCTAGACGAATCGGCGATCGTCAGCGAGACCGATCTCCAAGGCATGATTACCTACGTCAACGACGGATTCATTGAAATCTCCGGTTACAGCATGGGAGAACTCCTGCACCGCAACCACCGCCTCGTCAATTCCGGCTACCATCCCCAATCATTTTTTGAAGAAATGTGGGTGACACTTTCTCGCGGTTTGGTGTGGAAAGGGGAAATCAAAAACCGACGCAAAGATGGCTCGTTTTACTGGGTTAATTCGACGATCTCCCCCATCTTTGATACCAGCGGCAAAATAGTCAAATATATCGCCATTCGCTTTGACATCACCGAGCGCAAAGAGGCAGAAGAACGACTAGGAAAATTGGCAGCAGAACGTAAAGCTGAAGCTGATTCTCTGACGCAGCAAGTTCTTAAATTGTTGGGAGAAATTAAAGGCGCGGCTCAAGGCGACTTGACAGTCAGGGCGGAAGTGACTAACGATGTTTTAGGTGCTGTCGCCGACTCTTTCAACTTCTTAATCGGTTCTCTGCGGAAAGTGGTAACGGGAATTCAAACTTTAGCCGAACAGGTAACATCTGCCACCGACGAGTCAATTAACAATACCAGTCAACTCACCCAACAGGCAGAAATTCAAGCAGCAAAAATATCTGCCATCATGCGCGAAATCGAGCGGATT
Source organism: Microcoleus sp. S13_C3 (assembly GCF_036700905.1). NCBI lineage: Bacteria > Bacillati > Cyanobacteriota > Cyanophyceae > Oscillatoriales > Microcoleaceae > Microcoleus > Microcoleus sp. S13_C3. The sequence continues at coordinate 38,833 of NZ_JAUBPT010000035.1, forward strand.
GTGAATTCGATCCGCGACGTGCGAGATGTTTCGGTGCGCGCCGAAACAGTGGCTCAGCAGTCTTCTCACACGGCTGAAGTCGGCGGTATGGCTGTCGATCGAGCTGTCGAAGGTATTAACGGGCTCCGGTTGACGATCGCCTCTACCTCGAAAATGATGAAGCGTTTGGGCGAATCTTCACAGCAAATTGGCAAAATTGTGACTTCGATTTCTCAACTTGCTTCGCAAACTAATTTATTAGCTCTGAATGCTACTATTGAGGCGGCGCGAGCCGGCGAACAAGGTTTAGGCTTTGCAGTTGTTGCCGAAGAAGTGCGGAAATTAGCAGAAAGATCCGCCGGCGCTACGGAGGAAATCTCCGAAATTGTCGGTACAATTCAAGAAGAAATCAGCCGCGTGATGAAGGCAATGGAATCCGGGACGCTGGAGGTAGTGGAAGGCACTAAGCTGGCAAGCGAAGCTAAAACTCACCTCAATGCCATCATCGAAGTTAGTCGAGAAATGAATGCTTTGGTACAGAATATTACTAGCGCATCTGCCAAGCAAACTGTTTCGGCTGAGGGAATTGCTAATAGTATGCAGCAAGTCAACGAGATTGCGAATACTACCGCACAAAAAGGTGCGGATGTCAAAGCATCTTTGGATGAGCTGTCTGGTTCTCTGGGCCAATTGCAAAAGTCGGTGGCGAATTTCCGCAGTTAGTTCAGTTGACAGTTGACAGTTGACAGTTGACAGTTGACAGTTGACAGTTGACAGTTGACAGTTGACAGTTGACAGTTATACGAATCACTAATAACTATCGTTGTTGCCGGGGCGGGTTGACAAATATCCTGAATGCGAAGTTATAGATAATCGTGAACCCGCTCCGACAACAATTACAGTTAAATAACGGGACATCATATATAAAAAAACAGCCCACAGTTAACAGTCAACAGTTAACAGTCAACAGACAACAGACTAATATGAATGATGACGATTTAAACGAATTAATAGATGCTTTTACCGCAGAATGCGAAGAGTTTCTTCAGTCAATGGAGACGAATCTGCTGGCGATGGAAGCTGCGGGTTTGAAAGAGCGACAAGCGGCAGTTAAAGAAATGTTTCGGGCGGCGCACTCGATTAAAGGTGCGGGTTCGATGTTGGGCTTTCAAAACGTATCGGCGGCGGCTCACACGCTGGAGGACTGTTTTGTCATTTTGCGCGATCGCACAGACTTGGCGGCCCTGGAACCGACTACTGTGAGTGTTTTGCTGCAGGGGGTGGATGCTCTCAAAAAGATTACGATCGAATCAGTTCAACACTCCGATATTACAACTCCGGATCAAACGGAAAACTTGGAGGCGATCGCCCGAATTTTCTCGGAATTCCAGGCCAAGTACGGCAAGTCAGAACAGCAGCCAGTCGTCGCAGCCGGCCAAGGGCCCGCCCCCGAAACCCTGAAACTGATTTTTGAACAGCAAGTGCCGGCACTCTTCAATCGCCTAGAAACCGAGCTTTCCCAAGGTTCCGAAGCAGATTTGGCAACAAGCGTCACCGCCCTCAACCAGGTTTACTACCAACTCTCCGGTTTGGCTGGAATGCTGCAATTGCCGGATTTTGGGAAAGTCGCCGCAGCCCTCAAAGATTTGATAGACTCTCCCGACTTGACTGTACAACGGTTGCAATCCGACGGTTGGGCGATCGCCCAAAACTTGCAAACCGCACGCCAACAAATATTGGAAGGAAGGGCGCTCGACATCCCCGAAATCTCCCCCACTCCCACTCTCCCCCTCTCCCCCTCCCCCACTCTCCCCCTCTCCCCCTCCCCCACTCTCCCCCTCTCCCTCTCCCCCACTCCCACTCTCCCACTCTCCCCCACTCCCACTCCCCCACTCTCCCCCTCTCCCACTCCCCCCGAAATCCCCCCCTCCTCGACTCTCCCAGTCCCCAACCCGCAAAGGCCGACAATCCGGGTAGACTTAGAACGCTTAACTGAATTGGTGAATCTAGTCGGGGAATTAGTCATCAACCGTACAAATTTAGAACTTCAAGAATCCGAACTGCGCGGCGAAGTCAAGCGCATCCGCCGCAACATCGTAGATTTGAACCAATTCGGCGGTCAGTTGCGAGAAGAATACGACAGACTGAGCTTTGCAGAGTGGAGAGGGGGAAACGGGAACTCTGGATTGGGAAAACTTGCTGCTGCAGAAACAGAATTCCCCATGATTGCTAACGGCAAATCCTCTCCGGTTCATGCTCACTTCGATATCTTAGAGATGGATCGTTATACAGAGTTCCACTCGACAGCCGCAGAAGTCATCGAAACTGCCCAAGCAATTTCTCAATCCGCCACCAAATTAGACACCTTAGCCATGAAATTCGAGCGCAGTACCGACCAACTGCGCCGCATTACCGAACAACTACGCAGCCGCGTCATGCAGTTGCGAGTCGTGAGTTTCAGTCGCGCCGTCGATCACTTGCCCAGAGCCCTGCGGGAGATGTGTATCACATACGATAAAGATGTCAACCTGCTGCTAGTGGGAAGAGATACGAAAATTGACGAAAGTTTGCTCGACGCTTTGCGCGATCCCTTAATACACTTAGTGAGAAACGCTTTCGACCACGGCATCGAAATGCCCCAAGTTCGGAAAGCAAGCGGCAAGTCGGCCAGCGGTCAAATAGAAATAGAAGCCCGCCACCAAGGTGGCCAAACTATTATTACTGTCGCCGATGATGGCAAAGGCATTGACCCGGAAATGATTCGCCGTAAAATTGTCACAAAGGGTTTGGCTACGGAGGAACAAGCTCAAGAATTTTCTATTGCCGAACTCTACGATTTTCTGTTTTGGCCGGGTTTCAGCACTACAGAAGGGGTCAGCGACCTTTCGGGGCGGGGAGTCGGGCTTGACGTGGTGCGAACAAATTTGCGGACTGTGCGGGGGACTGTGAAGGTAGACTCTCGCCTGGGAAAAGGTACGAGTTTTATCATTAAACTGCCACTGCTGCTGTCGATTACTGATGCTTTGATGGTGAAAACCGATCACAATAAAATAGCAGTGCCACTGGATGCAGTCGAGGAAATTCTGCACATTAAAGCCTCGGAAGTTCACATTGCCGGCAATCAGCCGATGCTGTGGTGGCGGGAGGAATTTATTCGTTTGGTGAGAATGCAAGATTTGCTCGAATACAGCGTCCTCGCGCCGGATGCCCCCTCTCCTGACCCTTTGACCCAAGACGAAATTCCTGTCCTGGTTTTGGCTTCTACCGAAGGAATGCTGGCGGTGGCAGTGGAACGGCTGATCGGTCAGCAGGAAATTGTGGTTAAACCTTTGCCACCGCCTCTATCCAAGCCTCGCGGGGTTTTGGGGACTACGATTTTGGGGGACGGGCGCGTGGTGAATATTCTGGATGTGGACGATTTGGTGGGCCAACCTGTGGTAAATAGTTCGATCGCCGCTATTTCCGGTAAAGTGCAGGAGATGCCGGCGAGTGCGAGTCAGTCACCGCAGATTTTGGTAGTGGATGATTCCTATACAATTCGCCAGTTGCTGTCTCTGACGCTGACTCGTGCTCGCTACCGGGTGGTACAGGCTAAAGACGGTGTGGATGCCCTGGAAAAGTTGCAAAATGGTCTTGATTGCAGTTTGGCGATCGTGGATATTGAAATGCCCCGGATGGATGGATTTGAATTGTTGCGATCGATCAGATCGACCGAGCGGTTTGCTAAGATTCCCGTAGCTATGCTGACATCCCGTAGCGGGCCCAAACATCGGCAAATGGCAATGGAATTAGGCGCCAATCAATACTTCACCAAACCTTACAGCGAAGCCCAACTTTTACAAGCTATCCCCAAATTAATCCACCACTCAATAATTTAATCCACTATCTCAAATCTCCACTAAAATAATCCCTAATCTCAAACAAAACTTAGGTCAAAAGTAATTGAGGACGCTAATTATAGTGGGAAGCTACGCAGCCGACTCACCTACTAAAATCCCCTATTTTTTAATAATCTAAAACCTAATATCAATTCCGGTTGTATCGGAATGATTAAACCGCAGAGGACGCAGAGGATACAGAGAAAGGGAAGATAGAGATGAATAATTCAGATGCCAAGGGAGTTGAGATAAAATCAATAATCTTCAATCTAAAATCCAATAATCCTCAATCTAAAATCTAAAATCTAAAATCTAAAATCGAATGACTCACGCCAATTACAATCGCCGCTTTCGGAGCAAGAAACAAGCAACTGTTAGAATTGTCCCTAAAAAAATGGTTTGCTTTGAACTAGGAAATATTTACTATGCTGTTCCTATTGAACGAGTGGAGCGCATTGTTAAAAACTTTAATGTCTACGGCATTTTACCTAACGGTAATAGTTTATTGCGGCATCAAGAAGAACTGATTACCATAATTAATTTATCCACAATATTTCCCAGCAGTCCGAGCCTTGCTGAGTGCAAATACCTGATTATTTGTACCTTAAATAAAAGCGATCGGTTAGGGATTCCCCTTCCTGATATGCCAAAAATTTTGGAAATTACCGAAGAAAGCTTCTGCGAGATTCCCGAATTGTACCGTCAACAGCAACTGCCTTCGGTAATAGAAAAGTTAATTCGCGCACCTGATGGTTCCGAAGTTTTTTATCTGAATTTCGATCTATTTAAGCCAATGTAGCAATATGAATCCTGCGGAGTCAGTGTTTAGTATGTTAACCTATGGCGGCGATCGCCCTCATCAGCGGGCCACGCGGTTAATTCCCCGCAAAATGCACAGCAGATTATCCCAATTGCCCTGGGCATAAACCAAATTGCGAATGCGCCACGCGGTATTTTCCTTTTTCTCCATCAGCACTTTCACCGTCACCGCCTTGTCCCCCACCTGCACCATCTGGCCATTTCGCAAGCGCCCTGCATACAGATCCATGTCCACTTCTGCGGTGTGGTCCTGCCACGGTTGCTTCACGGATCTCACCACAGCTTTAACCATCCCCACCTGCGTCCCTGAAAACACATCAAAATCCACAAACTCCGCATCCTGCCCCGGTTGCTTGGCCCAGGCTTGCACCAGTTGCGTATACAGTTCTGGATCGAACGCGGCTTTTTGCTGCGAGAATTGCCGAGTCACCGATTCAGTTTTTAGATACCACTGGTAAAACTCATTCACCACTGCCTGGGGCGAATCCTGCGCCAATGCCCTCCCTTGCGATAAAAGGATGACTGCAACGATGACAAAACTGATGACAGACGTGAGTAGATATTTCCAATTGTGGCTGATTTTGCGCCGATACATAGGATGATTTCCTCCTGTTTAGATTCGTGATTCGTTCTTCGTACATGGTGTCTGTAAAATTGAGGCGAGTCTTGCTGAATTCTACCTGGTTGATAAAGTTCAGGGAACTTATCGAAGAATGACGATACAGTGGGCACCTTCCCATAAACTGTAAATAGTATTTTTGCACTCTTGTTATTTATTTATGAAAAAAATCACAATATTATCGATCGCCCTACTAATTTTTGCAGCAACTCTCGATTTGCCGAAGGTGGGGCTGCAACTAAGTGCGATCGGGCAAATAGAAACACCCCAACCCATCCCAACACCCCAATCAATCCCAACACCCCAATCAATCCCAACACCCCAATCAATCCCAACACCCCAACCACAAACACCCCAACCACAAACACCCCAACCACAAACACCCCAACAAATCCCAACACCCCAACAAATCCAAACACCCCCAATCCAAACACCCCAACCAAAAGCAAACGACCCCAAAAAGCTCGGCTACGTCTCCCCAGAATTTGCCGAAAATTTCTCCCAGCAACAAATCGACCAAATCAACGCCAACGTCGAAATGCTGCTGCTAACTCAAAGCTGCTCCCGCTGCGACCTCCGAGCCGTAAAATTAGTTAACCTTAACTTAAAAAATCCCATCCTTACAGGAGCAGATTTATCAGATGCCAACCTCAGCGGTAGTCGCTTCGAGATCTCAGATTTTGTCAACACCAATCTAGCTCGCACAAACTTAAGCGGAGCCGAATTAGTAGGAGCGAGAATCAGCAACGCTAACCTCAGAAAAGCTAACTTGACAAAGACAAATCTAGACGGTGCAGACCTGCGATTTTCCGACTTGAGAGATGCCAATCTTTCCGATGCCAACCTCCGCAATGCTAATATAGATGGCGCTAGTATCGATCGAGCAAGCATGGCCGGCACCACAATGCCCGACGGCAGAAAAAATAATTAATAATAGAGGTAGTCTTATGTCGCCGATTAAACAACGCCTTCTCGAAGCGATCGAACGGACTCCTGAGCCACTTTTAGAGCAAACGCTGGCATTTCTGGAATTTTTGACCAGTCGGACACAATCCGCGATCGCCCCAGACTTAGACTCAGATTTTGACTCAGATACCGACTCCAACGAGCAAATCCTCGCCGATCTGAAAGCCTCCCTCCACCAAGCCAAAGCGGGACAAACCTTTCCCATATCGGAACTCTGGGACGGTATTGTAAAACTTCATTAAGCTTGTAAGCATTAATAAACAATAGTAGTATCATATAGTCATGGAAGTCAAAAAATGTTGCGCTCGCTAAGAATGGAAAAGCCAAATGCAATTAACAGAGAGGCACATCATTAAATCTACGGAACATCGTTTCGCCCAGATTGATAAATTGGCTTTTAAATCCAAAAATCTCTACAATGCCGCTAACTACGTCATTCGTCAAAGTTTTGTCTACGGATGGGGTCACGTTAATTACAACGAGATGAACCGCTTGATGAAGTCTCATCAAGCATACAAGGCTTTACCTGCTAAGGTTAGCCAACAAATTTTGATGGTACTGGACAAGAATTGGAAATCGTTTTTTGAAGCAGTCAAAGCTTACAAAGCTGATTCCTTTAAATTCACTGGTCGCCCGAAGCTGCCGAAGTACAAAGATAAGGTCAAAGGGCGAAACATTCTCGTCTACACAATTCAAGCGATTAGCAGCAAGCCATTGAAGAAAGGAATCATTAAGCTTTCTGGTACGGAAATATCAATCAAAACTAAAGTAAATCCCGATCGAATTTGTCAAGTTAGATTGGTTCCCAAATGCGATTCTTATGTGATTGAGGTAATTTATAATGAGCCGGAGTCCACCGCCAACGACGACAAATTTGCAGCTAGCATTGATTTAGGACTGAATAATTTGGTAGCGCTAACTTCAAATCAGCCGGGTTTTACCCCTCTGTTGATTAACGGGCGTCCGTTGAAATCAATCAACCAGTTCTACAACAAACGCAAAGCCGAGTTGCAATCTCAGTTAAAAGGTTGCAAAACTTCACCCCGGGTTCAGCGCTTAACTCGCTGTCGCAACCAAAAAGTCGATAATTACTTGCATCACGTCAGTCGATTGATAGTCGATCTTTTGGCTGCAAAGCAAATTGGGACGCTAGTAATTGGCAAAAATGCACAGTGGAAAACCGAGATCGATTTAGGGAAGAAAACCAATCAAAATTTTGTCAGTATTCCTCACGCTCGATTAATTGAGATGTTGGAATATAAAGCTCGACTGGTTGGGATTAAAGTGATCGTGCAAGAAGAATCTTACACTTCTCAATCAAATTTTCTCGGTTTAGATTCAATACCTGTCTACGGAAATACTGATAAGGACGCTGTATTTAGCGGTAGGCGGATCAAAAGAGGTTTGTACAAGACAGCAGTCGGTCAATTAATTAATTCCGATGTCAACGGCTCTTACAACATCCTCAGAAAAGCAATCCCAAATGCGTTCAGCTTTCTTGATAGGGAGTTGCGTAGTTCAACCGAGGCGGGTCAATCCGCTCAAAGCACAAGTGAAAGGGGAGGGACTTGACGCCTCTCATGTCATGTCATAAATGACTATGCTTTTGCCAGCTATCAATGTCTGATATGTCAGTCCAAGTCACATTCACGCTACTCTTCAAACGTCGCCTCAAAGGACTCGCTAAAAAGTATCGCCAAATTCAAACCGATATTCAGCCAGTCCTTGATGAGCTTATCCAAGGAAACTTCATAGGAAACCAGATTACAGGGACTCAATACACCGTTTACAAAGTCCGGGCTAAAAACAGTGATTCCCAAGTTGGTAAGAGCGGCGGTTATCGCTTGATTTATCAAGTTGAATCACCGACTCAAGTTGTTTTACACCTGATTTACTCGAAATCAGAACAAGCAAATGTCTCCGCCGAGGAAATCCAAACTGCGATCGCAGAATACCAAGCGAACCCAGACGAATAAGCCATTTTTCAAATCTAAACGCTTGCCCTTCTTGCTCTTTGAGGCGCTCGCTGTCATCGTCAAAATCCGTGTCGTGCCTTCCTTCAATTCTATTCAAACAGCCAAAAACCTCTGAATCACCTCATCACTTAACTCGCTAGTGCTTCCAGAAGCCACAATCCCGCCTTTTTGCATAGCATAATACCAGTCAGCCTGCCGCACAAAATGCAAATGTTGCTCCACCAACAAAACAGAAATTCCCCTAGTCGCAACCACACGGCGCACCGCCGCTTCAATATCTAAAATAATCGATGGCTGAATCCCCTCCGTAGGTTCATCCAAAACCAGCAACTGCGGCTCACCCATCAAAGCCCTAGCAATAGCTAACTGCTGCTGCTGTCCCCCGCTCAAATCACCTCCCAGGCGATCGAGCATAGTTTTCAAAACCGGAAATAACTCAAAAATTTCATCAGGAACTTCAGGATTTTTGGTTTTGGTTGGTTTCGCTTCCAAACCTAACAAAAGATTTTCTTTTACCGTCAAACGTGGAATAACTTCACGCCCTTGAGGCACATAACCAATGCCTAATCTAGCCCGCTGGTAAGTCAACTTAGAAGCAATAGATTCTCCCCCAAAAGCAATAGTGCCACTGCGGGGTTGCAGCAACCCCATAATCGTTTTTAGCATAGTAGTTTTGCCCACACCATTGCGGCCGATTAAGCAAACCATTTGCCCAGCATTTACGCTTAAATCGACATCGCGCAAAATGTGACTTTCGCCGTAGTAAACATTCAAATTAGAAACTTGTAGCATAATTATTTACTGTTGACTGTTGACTGTTGACTGTTGACTGTTGACTGTTAACTGTTGACTGTTGACTGTTGACTGTTGACTAATAACTATTCTTCCGGTTTGCCCAAATATACCTCAATTACCCGATCGTCATTTTGCACCTCATCCATAGTCCCCTCACACAAAACCGCACCCTGATGCAACACCGTAACCTGCCGCGCAATTTGCCGCACAAACTCCATATCGTGCTCAATTACCAACACCGAATGACTTTCGGCCAGCGAAATCAGCAACTCTCCAGTTAACATCGTTTCCTCATCCGTCAAACCCGCCACAGGTTCATCTACCAACAACAAATCAGGAGATTGAGCCACCAACATTCCAATTTCCAACCATTGCTTTTCCCCGTGAGAAAGCAAACCAGCCGAAATATCAGCTTTAGCAACTAAACCAATTGTTTCTAACAAGCCCGCAACCGTGCGTTTTTCAGCAGCAGAAGCAGGCTTGAACAAAGTCGAAAAAACATTTTTATGGCGGCTGCAAGACAATTCCAAATTTTCGCGCGGCGTTAAATTCAAGTAAACTCGCGGCGTCTGAAACTTGCGACCAATTCCCAAGCGCGAAATCCTATCTTCCGACAACTTGCGTAAATTTTGTCCCTTAAATAACACCCTGCCCTCTGTCGGCTGCACCTTCCCGGTAATTGAATCGAGAAAAGTTGTTTTACCCGCACCATTGGGGCCAATTATAACTCGCAGTTCGCCCGCATCCATACTAAAATTTAAACCATTTATGGCTTTAAAACCATCAAAACTAACAGTCAAGTTTTCTATTTCTAATACTTTGCCATTCATAGGTGATTTCTCCGGGTAGGGTGCGTCAGTTAAAAGTCTCTGGGTAAGCCGGAAAATCTCTTGGCTGACGCACCTGACAGCGCTAATTTTCTCCGGGTAGGGTGCGTCAGTTAACAGTCTCTGGGTAAGCCAGGAAATCTGCGGGCTGACGCACCCTACACAAGCAGATAAATGGTTATTTTACTCTCAAGAAAAACTGCTCGAACTGCTCGACACTGGAGGTGGAGATGCAGCCATAATTCGCTCAGCTAGCTTCGAGAGGGGCAGACTTTGCAAATACACTTTTCCAGGCCCGGTTAGCTTGACTAAAAACAAGCCTTCGCCGCCAAATAGAGCATTTTTAAACCCGCCCACAAACTGAATATCGTAATCTACAGTCGGCGCAAAAGCTACCAAACAACCAGTGTCCGCTCGCAACACTTCGCCAACTCCCAAATTTTTCTCAACTATTGTTCCTCCCGCATGAACAAAAGCTAGCCCATCACCCTGCAACTTTTGCAGAATAAAACCTTCTCCACCAAAGAAACCGGCACCGAGCCGCTTGGTGAATGCTACCTCAATTTCAATGCCGTTGGCTGCACAGAGAAATGAGTCTTTTTGACACAAAAATTGACCGCCAAGTTGGCCTAAATCGAGGGGAATTACTTTACCCGGATAGGGGGCGGCAAAAGCGACGCGGCCCTTGCGATTTCCGGCGTTAACAAAAGTGGTAATGAAAAAACCCGCTCCTGTCAGCATCCGTTTGAAACCTTGAAATAAGCCGCCGCCTGTGGATGTTTGCATTTGGATGTCGCCTTCCATGTATGTCATGGTTCCAGCTTCAGCCCTGACACCTTCTTTGGGGTCGAGTTCAATCTCGATGAGTTGCAAATCGTCGCCGTAGATTTTGTAGTCAATAATATCTGCCATATGTTGCCCCTCAAGTTAAAGAACGAAGCTACTTGCTACTGATATCTAAGGATCGTGAATTAAATAATTTGCATAAGCCTGTGGGATGGGCGTCTCGCCCGTCTATAAGGGACGGGCGAGACGCCCATCCCACAAGAACAATTAAAATTGCAGGTTATTTAATTCTGATTCCTAAGTAGGTGGACATATATATTGCATATTCTCAGATAAAAATGCAGCTTTTCCCAAGTCTATGGCGATTACTTCGTTCCTCGCTGCCTGGTGAAATTTATTTATGTCCGCCTAGTTATAAATTACACGATATTTTTGCACTCAATGTTCAAGTTCTTCTTTTTCGAGCTGCACTTGGGGGTCTTGTTCCAGGCTGGGGTAAGTAGATGCGTACTTGGGTCTTCTGAACAAACTGCGGATTTGGTCGAAACCTTGATGTTGCAGCCATCCGACTAAGCCGTCGGGCAGCACTGTAACTACTATGAGGAATAGCGCACCTTGGAAAAACAGCCAAACTTCGGGGAATTGTTCGCTCAAGAAACTTTTGCCAAAGTTGACTAGCAGTGTTCCCAATATTGCTCCCGATAATGTGGCGCGGCCTCCCACTGCGACCCAGATTACCATTTCAATTGAAAAGGCAATATCCATTGCTTTTGGCGAAATGATTCCGGTTTGTACGGTAAATAATGCCCCTGCTATCCCGGCTAAACCGGCGGAAATTGCAAAGACTAAAACTTTATATCCTGTGGGATTGTAACCTGAGAAACGCAGGCGCACTTCGTCGTCGCGAATTGCTACTAGCAGGCGGCCGAAACGCCCGCTGGTCAGCCACCTACAGAGGGCGTAAGTTGCTGCTAGAAATAGTATGGTGAGAATGTAGAAAATATATTGAGTATCTCGGTCATTTACTGTGGCTCCGAACAGGGTTTTAAAGTCGGTGAGTCCGTTGGTTCCGTTAATCAGTTTTTGCTGGCCGTTAAAGAAGTTGAAAAATACAATGGTTGCTGCTTGGGTAAGAATTGAAAAGTAAACGCCTCGAATTCGATTGCGGAATACTAAATAACCTAAAAGTGCGCCCAAGATGGCGGGGATGAGAACTACTGCTAATGCTGAGAAGGGAAATGAATAAAATGGTTGCCAAAACCAGGGGAGTTCGGTAACGCCGTAGAGGTTCATAAATTCTGGCAATTGACTGCTGGCGGTTGGAGGAATTTGCAATTTTAGGTGCATGGCGAAAGCGTAGCCGCCGATTGCAAAAAACACCCCATGCCCTAAACTAAGTAAACCCGTGTATCCCCAAATCAAGTCTATGCCGAGGGCGGCAATTGCTAGTGCTAAAAACCGCCCCAATTGATTGAGCCGAACGTCGGGGAGTATTCCTGGGAGGAGTAAGATGAATGTGAGGGCGATCGCGCTGACAATTGCCGCTTCTTTTACCCAGGGTTTTTGATGTGTTTTCTGCATTTTTCGCTACACTCGCAGTTGTAATTTTTAATTTTCTACCGTCCGCCCTTTTTGCGGGAAAATCCCTCCCGGCTTCACTTGCAGAAAAGCCATAATTAAGGCGAATACCATTACTTTTGCCATGCTGGTTGTGGCGAAAAATGTGAAGAAATCGGCTAAAGGCTTGATAGGAGCGAACATTAATGCTAATGTTCCAGAACCGATCAGGTAATTGGCAGTGCCGATCGCGATCGCAGCAACTACACTCCCCACAATCTTGCCGACACCGCCGACAACCACCACCATAAAGGTATCGACTATATAATTTTGTCCGGTATTTGACCCTACGGAACCGATCAAACTAATCGCGCACCCAGCGACACCTGCCAACCCCGAACCCAAAGCAAAAGTCAGCGCGTCTACTTGTTCGGTAGGAATTCCCAAACACGCACTCATGCTGCGATTTTGCGTCACGGATCTAATCCGCAATCCCCACACAGACTTTTGCAAAAATAGGTAAATTCCCGCCAAACAAATTCCGGTAAGGACAATAATAAAAATTCGGGCGTAGGGCAACTGAAAATTGCCCAGCGGTATGCCACCCCGCAACCATTGCGGTGCAGTTACGTCCACATTTTGAGCGCCAAACCAAGGTTGAGTTACTGCCAGTTTGTAGGTTTGTCCTAAAAAGGCGCTCACCGCCCAGGAAATACCCAAAGATAAAGGCAAAATTAGGGCGATAATTTTGTTGCGAATGCGATCGAAATCCAGGCGAGATTTCAGCAACCGCAAACCGCCAAAAAACAGCAAACAAAACACCGCAATCCCAATTACCAGAACCCAACTAACGCTGCGGACAAACTGCTGCAAAATTAAACTTACGCCCCAAGTTGCCAGCAGAGTTTCTAGCGGCCGCCCGTAAAGATAGCGAATCACTCCGCGTTCGAGAATTAATCCTACCAGTGCAGCCACTAAAAAAGCTAGGGGAATTGCAAATAAAATATAGGTTTCAAAAGCAAATCCTCCCATACCTTTGAAGACATTTTGCACCACAAAAGTTGTATAAGCCCCCAGCATCATCAACTCGCCATGAGCCATATTAATCACGCCCATCAGCCCGAAAATAATCGCTAATCCCAGGGCTGCAATTAGTAAAACAGCGCCGATGCTAATGCCGTTAAATAAACCATCTAATATCGCCACTTTTGTTACTCCTGCATCAAGTCGGTTAACTTTGTTCGCGGATAATTAGGGGCGGATTTTACCCCGTTGGTGTCAACTTAAGCGTCAAGTTTTCTATAAATTATGCTTAGAGTCAGTATCTCGATCCCCCTAAATCCCCCTTAATAAGGGGGACTTTGAAGACTCAATTTACCCTTGATTAAGGGGGACTTTGAAGACTCCAGTTACCCTTAATTAAGGGGGACTTTGAAGACTCCAGTTCCCTCTGATTAAGGGGAGTAGGGGGTGACGCAAGAACGCTCTTGCCCCCCCCTTATTAAGGGGGGGTAGGGGGGATCGAAGATACGTTGCCAACGTTAAAAAAAATGGTATTACCGACTTATCAAGCTTTGAATTTGCCACCTTTTGCGGGGTCTGACCAATCGCAAGCAAAGCCTTTTGTTTCAGCGACAAATTGATTCCAAGGCACCGGCTTCACTGCTTCTGGTGTAGCATAAGCGATGTTAAACAAACCGTCTTCTCTCACTTCGCCCAAGCGGACAAATTTAGAGATGTGGTGGTTGTTTTCCATCGTAACTTTGCCCTCCGGCGCGTCAAAGGTTTGACCCAAAGCTGCTGCCCGCACTTTTTCCAAATCGTCGGCTGTCCCTGCTTTTTCGACGGCTTGCTTCCACAGGTAAACCATGATATAAGCTGCTTCCATCGGGTCATTGGTCACTCTATCTTTGCCGTATTTGGCCTTGAAAGCTTCCACAAATTTTGTATTAGCCGGAGAGTCTACAGTCATGAAGTAATTCCAGGCGGCGTAATGGCCTTTAAGATATTCTACGCCGATCGCCTTTACTTCTTCTTCTGCAATACTGACCGACATTGACGGATATTTGTCCGGGCCCAAACCTGCACCCTGCAACTGTTTGAAAAATGCTACGTTGCTGTCGCCGTTGAGAGAGTTGAAAATGACGCCGCCCTCTGGCAAAGCTGCCTTAATTTTAGTAATAATTGGCGTGACTTCTGTCCCGCCCAAAGGAATGTAATCCTCCCCAACTAATTCGCCGCCTTTGGCTGCTAGCTGTGCTTTGATAATGGTATTTGCCGTGCGGGGGAAAACGTAGTCAGACCCGACTAAGAAGAATTTTTTGCCTTTATTTTGTAGCAGCCAGTCAACTGCTGGTTCGATTTGCTGGTTCGGCGCAGCCCCGGTATAAAAGATATTCTTGGAACACTCTTGACCCTCGTATTGTACGGGATACCAGAGCATATGATTTTTTTCTTCAAATACGGGCAATACTGCTTTGCGACTGGCGGAAGTCCAGCAGCCGAAGACTGTGACTACTTTATCTTGGTCGATCAATTTTTTGGCTTTTTCGGCAAAAGTCGGCCAGTCTGAGTTGCCATCTTCTACTACTGCTTCGATTTGTTTTCCGAGGACGCCACCAGCTTTATTGATTTCTTCGATCGCTAATTGTTCGGCATCGACAACGCTTTTTTCGCTGATTGACATCGTGCCGCTCAAGGAATGTAAAATTCCTACTTTAATCGTGTTTCCGCCCCCGGCTGCTGCTGGTGTTCCTGTGGAATTTGGAGAAGGAGAAGCGGCGGGAGTTGCTGTTGGAGTTGGAGTTCTACAAGCTTTTAGAAATAAACTTGATGTTAGGGTAGCAGAACCGTATAAAAGAAATTTCCGCCGATCGAATCGATTTGTCATTTTTTCTTGTTACTCTTGAATAGATGAGTCAGATGATTGAGAATAATAACACATAGCGACTTGATATTAAGACTCGCTTCAGCAGACTGTTGTATTTTTAGCTACAAAACTTATTGTTTTTGACAAAATGAATGTTTTGTGGGGATTGAGGGCAACGGCGGCAGAAACCGGGGTGATACCATTTTAGATTTTAGATTTTAGATTTTAGATTGACTGATGACATCAGGGTTGGGATCGGGGGCTTAGCGGATTTTTTTGGGGAAACCGGCTTTAGACACCAAAATACGTCTTTTCAGCAATTACTGTGTAATTAGAAACCGGTTTCTTTACATAAATTATCTTATTGATGCTACCAGTTAGGCAGCAACCGGGTCGATCGCACATTCATAGAAAGCCGGTTTCTCGCTCTCCACAGGTTATTGATGCTAAAACTTAGGCAGCAACCGGGTCGATCGCACATTCATAGGCGAGTATCAAAGCAGGTGACGATCGCACTTCGCTTGGAGTACGATCGTCACCTGTAGTAATGCCCCTGATTTATGGAGAATAGCGGACTCGAACCGCTGGCCTCTGCGGTGCGATCGCAGCGCTCTACCAACTGAGCTAATTCCCCTGATTGAGTTTTAATTTAGCATTTTAGATGCCGGATTGCCGAATCTAAAAGACTTACAGGTCTTGCTTGCTCTCACGTTCGCAGACCGTCACTTACACTAGCACGTAACTGCTAAAAAGGTCAAGTGTTTTCCGCAGCCGGCTCAGTGGGGGCGATCGAGCAAAGTGCCGCGACTCTATCCAACTCTAAATCAGCAAAATAGTCCACCGTCCAATTAGCTTGGCGCTGGATCATGTGAAACGGGTAAGTGTGAGTCACACCCGCAACCTGAATCCCGGCTTTTTTCGCCGCTTCAATCCCCGCAAAAGTATCTTCTACCGCCAAACACTCGATCGGTTGCAGGTTAAAGTCGGGGTATTTCTGGTTGAGAAGTTCCACAGCCAATAGATAGCCGTCGGGTGCTGGTTTGCTCGCCCTCAAGTCGTCGCCTGCGACAATTAACTCAAAGTTTGCTGCCAAACCTGCCCGATCTAACACCAATTCTATATCCGATCGCAGTGCCCCGCTAACTACCGCCATTTTCAGTCCGGCGGCCAGAATTTTATCAATAAATTCTGCCAAACCCGGATAAATCGGCAGTTTCTCCAAAGTATCTATTTGAGCTTTGTAAGCTTGGGCCTTGCGCTGCAGCAGTCGATCGAGATATGTTTCTGTTAGATATCGTCCTCGGCGCTTGAGCAGTTCGGTAATGCAAGCGCGATCGCTCCTTCCCAAACAAATTTCTCGAAACTCCCCACGTTTGAGCTGGAGATTTTCATCAAGCATCAATTGAGCGATGATTTTCTCGTGAATTGGCTCGTCATTAACAATCACGCCATTAAAATCAAATAAAACTGCTTTTAGAGTCATTAGTTATGGGTTATGAGTTATTAGTTATGAGTTAAGCTGTTACGCATTTAAAGGAGGATAAGCTGTTCGACATTTAAAGGCCGATTGTAGGGTGCGTCAGTACATAAGCGTTTCCCTTGTAACTGTAAGTGTTCGCTTCTGACGCACCTTACCTGGTTCGTTAGTCGTTTAAATGCGTAACAGCTTAGTAGGGTGCGGAGCGTACATAAGCGTTTCCCATGTATAGTCAGTGTTCGCTTCGGGACGCACCTTACCTGGATCGTTAATGGTTTAAATGCTCCACAGCTTATTAGTTATGAGTTATTAGTTATGAGTTATTATTCAGTCCGCGAAGGCGGACTTTGTTTGTGTAGCCCCGACTTCCAGTCGGTGGTTATTCTGTAAATCAAGCAGGAGCTGGAATGCCTGGTAAATCGCCATCAACATCAGGAGTTCGATCGTCCCAATTCCACCCCCTCGCCACCTTGGCCTGTTCCAAATCTTCCCCAGGCAAAGGTTTCACGCCCTGCGTCACCTGATTCACCCACCAGTGTTCGTGAGTTTGCACCGCCGCGAATCCTGCCGCCCCCACCCAAGCATCGAGGCTGCCAGCCGCGTAAGATTTAATATAAGGCTCTTCAAAGATATCAGTCAGCCACTCTGTCTGCCGCAAAGTTTTTTGGTTTCCGTCCAAAATTGCCACTTGTCCCCCAACCTTCAGAAGTCGGAAGCTTTCTCGCAAAATTGCCCGCGATACAGCAGGTGGCGTCTCGTGAAACAGCAAGGAAGCTGCGACTAAATCGAAGCTGGCATCGCCAAAAGCAACGCTTTCGGCATTTCCGTGCAACCACTGGATATTTAAGCCGGCTTTTTGCGCTTTCATGTCGGCAACTACCAGCATATAAGGCGACAAATCCAGCCCGACAACTTCCGCTTCGGGAAAGGCTTGCTTGAGCATGAGCGTTGTCGAACCGGTGCCACATCCCAAATCGATGATTCGGCGCGGTTTCACCCGCACAGCGTCAATTAAGCCTTGCCTGACGACTGTTTCGTGGGGAGGCAAAACATATTGCGTGATTGGATCGTAGGAAACGGCGGCACTGGGGTTGAGGTAGCCGCGTTTAATGCCGTGAAAGTTTTGGCTGGTGTAATATTCGGGATAAACTAAATCGGGTTGTCGGTAGCGATCGCCCGCTGTTTCCCAGTCAATACCTTCGTAGAGTCGTTTCAGTGCTTCTTCGTCGATCGCCAGTCGAATCAGGGGCGACAAAAAGCGCTCGAAAATTGTATCCTTGCCAACAGCCATAAAACACCTTTAACAAAAACTCTTCTAATTTTAGCCAACGGCCGTAAATTTAGCAGTGAACTAACCTGACGGTCAACGGATTACCGTTAGACCGCAGGCTTCTTTTTCCTTTTTTGCAAAGGCTTTTTTGAGTGACGGAGTTCCCCCGCCAGGGTGCATCTCAGTTTGGCAAATACATCAAATTGAAAGTTGACCGTTGAGATAAGCACAGCGAAGAGCAAGGATAGA
>NZ_JAUBPT010000036.1:0-55522 GCF_036700905.1 Microcoleus sp. S13_C3
CCGCCCGTCCAAAAAGGACGGGCGGGACGCCCATCCCACAATAACAATTAAAATTGTAAGTTATTTAATTCACGATCCTTAATTGCTGAAATATGAACTTTTATTCCCTATCGAGCCCAATACCTATAGTTTTTACACAGCAACAATACCTTCGCCCGAATCCAATACCCTGGCGATCGCCTTGAATTGTGCTTGGAAAGCCAATACTTGCTGTACGATCAACCTCCGCTCGATTTGCAAACAGGTAGCCTTGCTCGTGTTAAAGTTCTAGTAGGAGGGCATTCTCCTGAACTAGCTTGGGTTCATGGCCCTGGATGTATTCCCATCGCCAAAAAAACTGGATTGATTTGGCCACTGGGCAAATGGGTTTTAGAGCAAACTTGCTGGCAATATCAGCAGTGGCTAGCAGCCCGACTAATTCTTCCTAATATCGCGGTGAATCTGTCGGCACGTCAACTCAGCCAACCGACTTTAATCGCTAAGAGCGATCGCATCCTCGATCGCACCGATATGAAGCCGAAATATCTAGGGCTAGAGATTACCGAAAAGGCAATGATGCTTAATGTTGACATTACCTACAATCTTTTGAGCCAATTATCGAAGCGTGGTATGGGGATTTATGTCGAGGATTTTGGGACTGGCTATGCTGCTTTTAACAACCTGAAAAATTTTCCGGTGAAGTAGCTCAAAATTGCTCGCTCATTTGTCCGCGATTTAGCCAGCGCTCCGAGCGATCGCGGACTTGCCAAAGCCCTAGTTGCAATCCCAGATGGCTTAAATCTGAGGATAATTGCCGAAGGAATGGAAACCCCAGCAAAATGGGAATAGTTACAAGCGATCGCCTAGGAAATCGGGGAGCGTTAGATGTTGAGGAAGCCTGCCATTGCTGAGGTTGCCATTCAATTAATCCCGCATCCTGAATTGTTGTCTACCACTATGTGGGCTCAGCAATCCTCCCTCATGAAAGCGCGCAAAAGTCTTATAATCAATTTAATGCTCATGTTGCTCAAATGACTAAAAATTTTTTCTTACGGAATAATATAAAAGTGTTTGGACAAGGCACCCAGACGATGATGTTTGCTCATGGATTTGGGTGCGATCAAAATATGTGGCGTTTCGTAACACCGGCCTTCGAGAAGGACTACAAAATCATCCTATTTGATTATGTAGGTTCGGGAAAGTCTGATATTAGTGCCTACAGTCCTGAACGGTACAGCCACATCAATGGCTATGTTCAGGATCTCCTCGATATCTGTGAAGAATTGGCCTTGACGGATGTGATTTTTGTCGGTCATTCTGTCAGCAGTATGATCGGCCTTCTGTCCTCAATTCAAGCTCCTAATTACTTTAACCGCCTGATTTTCGTAGGGCCTTCACCCTGCTACATAAATGATTTACCAAATTATTGCGGAGGGTTTGATCGCAAAGATATTGAGGATCTCCTCGATATCATGGAGAAAAATTACATTGGTTGGGCAAGCTTTCTGGCGCCAATGGTGATGCAGAATGAGGATCGTCCTGAGTTAAGTGAGGAACTTGAGGCAAGTTTTTGTTCCACAGATCCGGTGATTGCAAGTCGCTTTGCCGAGGTGACTTTTTACTCTGACAACCGCACTGATTTACCGAAGGCCTCAGTACCTTCACTGATATTGCAATGCGCTGATGACGTGATTGCTCCCACCGAGGTAGGGCATTACCTCCACAACCACCTACCTAAAAGTACGCTACGGCTGATGAAAGCTACGGGACATTGCCCGCACATGAGTCATCCACAAGAGACGATCGAGATGATTAAGGAGTATTTGAGTGTACCTCATACTACCTGATTTGTATGGCAAACATGACCTACCAGATAGACGAGCTACTAAACACGTCACCCTGCGGATTCCTCTCGTTTGCTGACGATGGTACGATCCTAATGGTCAACGCCACATTACTGCAATTACTTGGATACGAAACCGATGAACTGCGGGAACGGAAAATGGATTCCATTCTGCCAATAGCCAGCCGGATTTTTTTTCAAACCCATTTCTTCCCCCTGTTAAAGCTCGACGGTAAAGTAGAGGAAATTTACTTCTCATTAAGGTCAAAGCAGGGTAATGATATACCCATGCTGATCAACGCTGTGCGTCGGAATCAGGGAGGAAACTTCATCAACAATTGCATCTTGATCTGTATCCGCCAGCGGATCCTATACGAAGGTGAAATTATTAAAGCCAAAAAAGCAGCAGAGGCAGCTATTCTCGCCCAAAAGCAAGCGGAAATCGCTCTGCGGAAACAGTACGACAAGGCTATATTACTTCAAGAAATTACTCAACACATCCGTCAA
The DNA here is from genome assembly GCF_036700905.1 of Microcoleus sp. S13_C3. Lineage (NCBI taxonomy): Bacteria > Bacillati > Cyanobacteriota > Cyanophyceae > Oscillatoriales > Microcoleaceae > Microcoleus > Microcoleus sp. S13_C3. Next base: position 2,330 of record NZ_JAUBPT010000036.1, read on the forward strand.
TCTCTTGATTTGTCTACAATTTTTGAGATTGCTTCGCAGGAGATTCGCCTGTTTCTTGATGCCGAGCGCGTCGGCATATTTAAGTTCGATCCTGACAGTAATTTTGGATATGGTGAGTTGGTTTCAGAATCCGTAGGCGAAGGATGTAAATTGGTAAGCAAAAATCAATTTAACGACCCGTGTGGTGGTGAACAATATCCTGATTCATATCAAGAAGGGAGAATGCAGGTAGTTGAAGATATCAATAAGATTGACCTTCAACACTGTTACCGTGCTCTTTGGAAACAATTTCCGGTTCGGGCTAATTTAGTTGCGCCGTTGCTCAATGGACAAGATTTGTGGGGGTTGTTATGTATTCATCAATGTTCTGCTCCTCGGCAATGGGAAGAATTTGAAGTTGACCTTGTTAAACAGATTGCTAGTCAGTTAGCGATCGCCATTAAACAAGCGGATATTTTTCAGAAGTTGCAGAAGGAATTGGCAGAAAGGCAGCAGGCCCAAGCGCGCATGAGAGAAATCAATCAACAACTGGCACTCTCTAACGAAGAACTAGCCCGCGCTACTCATCTCTTAGAACAAGTGGTAAATATTGATGGGTTGACTCAAATTGCTAATCGCCGCTGTTTTAATGACCGCTTAGAGCAGGAATGGCAGCGGCTATACCGGGAACAAAAACCTATTTCTCTTTTGTTGTTTGATGTGGATTATTTCAAACGCTATAATGATTGCTACGGTCATCAAATGGGGGATAGTTGTCTGTTCAAACTTGCTCAGACGGTGCAAGAGGTGGTGTACCGTCCGGCGGATTTAGTGGCGCGTTACGGCGGGGAAGAATTTGCCATCATTTTGCCGAATACTGATATTGAAGGAGCGAGTTCGGTGGCCCAACGGATTCACGCTGCTATTCAAGCTTTACATATTCCTCACAAAACCTCTGATGTGAGCGATGTAGTTACTATTAGTATGGGTATCGCCAACTTGATTCCGATTTCGGAACTATCATCGGTTGACTTGATTGCGATCGCCGATCGTTCACTCTACCGTGCCAAGCAACAGGGGCGCAATCAGTCCGCAACCTGCGACTACAGCGGCGATTCGATTTTTGACACTGACGCTTAAATCACATTGACACCGAGGACAAAAATTTGTCCCCGGTCTCTCAAAATCAGTCATTCTATAAATTTAAATGAGCACGGAGCGATTGGAAAACTCCGCTCCGACCGTCGCAGAATTTCCAGAGCCAGCCGACCTGCTCAACCAGTTGAAAGCGCGACGCAAAAAGTCCGGCGCAAACTTGGCAGATATGGAGGTGGTTTTGGAGATACTTGGAACAGATGGGAGCGAAATTTGAGCGGAAAATAGGACTATCGGTAATACAATTAACCTGAAACCCTTACTCCACAAAAGACATAGAAAGTGAGCACGGAGGGATTTGAACCCCCGACCCTCAGGACCGGAACCTGATGCTCTATCCACTGAGCTACGTGCCCTCGACTTTTTAGAGTATAACACGTGTTGCGGAAAATGGCGAGTGCCGATCGCAAATTTCCTGGCCGGCCTCCAAACCGCTTGACCCATGCGGATTAAACTCGCCCGTGCGATCGAATATCAGGCAGTTCTCGCAGCCAGAGACTGCAACTTTTACCTAAATGGTAACAATAATACGACAATGGGTAAAATAATAGCCTTTAATCGAGCAAACATTAGGTTCACATTCGATCGGGGTCGATCGCCTACCACAGCTAAAATAGCCCGCATCAATTTCCCCTAGCTAAGCGGCAGTAAATAAATGGTGCTGCAGTTAAGACAGGTTGTGCAAATACGGCTCTAGACTAAGTTCACCAAACCCCTCAATCTTATGGTTTCTAAAATTTTAGACAAATTACCGCTGCGAACTGTTCTCATAGTTCCATTTATACTGCAAATAGTGGGATGCGTGGGACTCGTAGGATATCTGTCTTTTAGAAACGGGCAAAAAGCAGTTAATAACCTTGCCACTCAGTTAATGAGCGAGGTGAGTTTGCGTGTCGAGCAAAACCTCCAAGTTTACCTGACAACTCCCCATCAAATCAATCAAACCAAGCTGGATGCTGTCAAACTCGGCTTGTTAAAGATGGAAAACTTATCAGCTTGGGAAAAATATCTTTGGCGGCAAGTACAATTATATCCATATATCAATTTTACCTCCGTTGGAAACAATGATGGAGATTATAGAGCCGGTGAACAAATGTCTAACGGCTCCCGAATGATGAATGTGATAGAAAAATCTACTGGGTTAAATTTTTATTCTTACAATACGAACGAGCGAGGCGATCGCACTACAGTTGCCACCGTTGTCAAAAACTTTGATAATAGGCAAAATACTGCGTATAAAAGTGCCGTAAAACTCGGCAAACCTACTTGGAGTTCGGTTTATGTTTCCTTGCTAGAGCCGACCTTAATTATCAGCGCTATCCAACCCGTATACAGCGACAAAAATCAGCTAAAAGGGGTCTTATTTGCTGCTTTGCGTCTCGACCATCTTGGGAGATTTCTCAACAGTTTAAAAGTGGGCAAATCCGGTCAAATATTTATTATAGATCGCCAGGGTACTCTGTTGGCAACTTCCACAACAGAAAAACCGTTTCGCACTAAAGGTAAGGAAAGACAATTGTTTAAAGTGGAAGAAAGCAGGAACCATTTTACTCAAGCTACCGTTAAATATTTGACTGCAAAGTTTAAAAAATTATACCAAATTAAAAAAAGCGAGTTATTGAGCTTTGAAATAGATGACAAGCGACAATTTTTAAAAGTCTTGCCGTTTCAAGACGGCAAAGGTTTAGACTGGCTGATTGTCGTAGTTGTTCCCGAAGCAGATTTCACCAAAGAAATTGATGCCAATACCCGCACAGCGATTTCGCTGTGTTTCGCAGCTTTAGGAGTAGCTGTGGCGATTGGCATTCTGACTTCTCAGTGGGTGACAAATCCTATTTTGAGCTTAAATATAGCAGCCAAAAATATTGCTAAAGGTGAATGGGACAAAACAGTAGAAAGCGAACGTTCTGACGAATTGGGGGAATTAGCCAAATCATTTAACAGCATGGCTCAACAACTGCAACAATCTTTTGAAACTTTAGAACAGCGAGTGCAAGAGCGGACGGCAGAATTGGCTGTAGCGAAAGACAAAGCGGAAGTAGCGAACCAAGCTAAAAGCACTTTTCTTGCTAATATGAGCCACGAATTGCGATCGCCTCTCAATGCAATTCTCGGCTTTTCCCAACTGATGACTCGCAGCCAAACTCTCTCCCCAGAAGATCAAGAAAATATTAGCATAATTAGCAGCAGCGGAGAACACCTGCTCACCCTGATTAATAACGTACTCGATTTATCTAAAATTGAATCGGGGCGCACCACCCTAAATCCCAAAAAATTAGACCTTTATCGCCTGCTAAACGACTTGGAAGATATGTTTCAAATCAAAGCAGATGACAAGCACCTGCAGTTAGTTTTTGAGCGCAGTCCCGAAGTGCCGCAATACGTAGAAACGGACGATTTAAAATTGCGGCAAATCTTAATTAATCTGCTCAATAACTCTCTTAAATTTACCGATGAAGGCAGTGTAGCGGTAAGAGTTAGCAAGCAGTCACTAGGCAGAAATCAGCAGGCAGAAGGGGGATTTTTTTATGGATTGGAAGTATCGAATGATACTGAAATTTCCGCGATAAATGGTATCAAAATATCTCTATTCAGTGCGTCGAACAACCAGATCATTGCAACCAAAAATGACGATTCAGCTTCTACCTCTTCCTTCTTTCTTCATTTTGAAGTCGAGGATACTGGACCCGGTATTGCTACCAATGAATTAGACGATCTTTTTGAACCCTTCGTGCAAACCAAGACAGGCAAAGATTCGCAAGAAGGTACCGGCTTGGGATTGCCCATCAGTCGCAAATTTGTAGAATTAATGGGCGGCGAAATGAGCGTCTGTTCTGCTGTGGGTAAGGGAACTAATTTTAAGTTTGACATTCAAGTTATTGCGGTCGAGGCGACTGATATTGAAAGCCCAAAACCGAGCAGGAATGTTATTGCCCTGGTTCCCAACCAACAGACATATCGAATTTTGATAGTAGACGATAAACCGCTCAACCGCCAACTGTTAATTAAAATCCTCTCTCCTCTGGGTTTTGAACTCAAAGAAGCTACTAACGGTCAAGAAGCTATTGAGATTTGCGATAGTTGGGAACCGCATCTCATTTGGATGGACATGAGAATGCCTGTGATGGACGGCTACGAAGCTACGCAATACATTAAAGGTACTATTAAAGGTCAATCTACACCTATTATTGCGCTGACAGCGAGCGTTTTGGAGGAAGAACGGGCAGTTATTTTATCGGCGGGCTGCGATGCTTTTATGAGGAAGCCTTTCCGGGAAGCCGATATTTTTGATGCTATGCACAAACATATCGGAGTGCGCTATATTTATGAAGATGCGGATCAAACGGATTTATCGGCAATCAAAGAGGGCGATCGCGCTATGAGTGCGACTGATTTCGTAAACTTGCCTGATTCACTGGTAGCTGATTTAAAGCTAGCTATACTGAATGCAGATATGGAGTTAATTAATACTTTGATAGAGCAAATTCGATTAAAGGATGCAGTAACGGCTGGTGCGATCGCCAATTGTATAGAAAATTTTGAGTACGACAAAGTTTTAAATTTAATTTCTGAAGCAATATCACATGAATAACGACATTTCTAGCACCGCTCGCGGTAATATTTTAGTAGTTGACGACACCCCAGCTAATTTGCGGCTGCTAGCCGGAATTTTGAATAGCAAAGGTTATAAAGTGCGCCCGGTACCTAGCGGCGACTTAGCGCTTTCGGCGGCAAAAGGTATGCCTCCAGATTTGATTTTGCTGGATATTATGATGCCCGAAATGAATGGATATGAAGTTTGCCAAAATCTCAAAGCTGATGAACGAACTTGCGACATCCCGGTGATTTTTATTAGCGCGATTAATGACGTACTTGATAAGGTCAAAGCCTTTGCAGTGGGCGGGGTAGATTATATTACCAAGCCCTTTCAGGTGGAAGAGGTTCTAGTTAGGGTAGAAACCCATTTAGCAATGTGCCAGTTGCGAAAAAAACTCCAACAAAAAAACAATGAACTTACAGTTACTTTAGACCAACTGCAAGCTACTCAGAATCAATTAGTGCAATCAGAAAAAATGGCGGCATTAGGGCAACTAATTGCCGGCATTGCTCACGAAATTAATACGCCGTTGGGGGCAATTCGGTCGTCTATTGGAAATATTACCAGCTTTTTGGATAACAATCTCGAAAGTTTGCCAGTTTTTTTTAAAGAACTGTCAGCCGAACGCCAGCACGATTTCTTGCGCTTGATGTACAGTTCTAGTCAACAAAATTACTCTTTATCTACGCGAGAGAAACGGGTATTGAAAAAAGGCGTGAAGCAGGAACTAGAGTCGGAAGGCATTGACAATGCGGACAGCATTGCTAGCATTTTAATCAATATCGGATTGCAAGGAAATCTGCAAGAATTCTTGTCGTTGCTCAAAGATCCTGACAGCGAAAATATTATAAAAACAGCCTACGATTTTGCTAGCATTCACAGAAGCGCCCGAACCATCGCTACCGCTACTGAACGCGCTGCAAAAGTCGTCTTTGCTCTAAAAAATTATGCGCGTTACGATGTAAATGGGGAAAAAATACAAGTGAATATTACGGACGGAATTGAAACTGTATTAACTCTTTATCAAAACCACATCAAGCAGGGTGTGGAAGTCATCAGAAACTATCAAGATCAATTGCCTGTGGTACTGTGTTATCCCGACGAACTCAATCAAGTTTGGACAAATTTAATTCACAATGCCTTACAAGCGATGGACAATCAAGGAACTTTAACAATTGACGCGGTACAACAAGATACCAGCGTGTTGGTCAAAATTATTGACAGCGGTAAGGGAATTCAACCAGAGATTATTCGGAAAATTTTTGAGCCGTTTTTTACTACCAAACCTGCGGGAGAAGGCAGCGGGTTGGGATTGGATATTGTGAAAAAAATAATTGAAAAACATCAGGGTAAAATTGATGTGGAGTCGAGGCCAGGTAAAACAGCATTTACCGTGTCTTTGCCGATTAATTTAACTGAGTAGGTAAAGCGCCGCAGAGCGAAGTCTGGGGCGAAAATTTGCAGTCTAGCCACGCAGAATGTAGAATTTGAAAAACGGTGTGCAGCCCATGAGGGTTAACCCTGCCACACTAAATAAGGAAACTAGCGATGTCTAAATCAGCAATTTTGTGTGTGGACGATGAAGTAGGGGTGTTGGAAAGTCTGGAAATTGAACTGCAACAGGCATTTAACGGTAAATATCTTTGCGAATTTGCTGAAAGTGCTGCCGAAGCCCTGGAAATTATTGAAGAGCTATGTGAAGCTGATGTTAAGATTTTAGTAATTGTCTCTGATTGGTTGATGCCCGGAATGAAAGGAGATGAGTTGCTGATTAAAATTCATCAAAAATATCCGCAAATTGTGAAAGTAATGCTGACAGGACAAGCAGACAAAGAAGCAATCGAACGCACAAAAGCTCAAGCAAATCTTCATGCTTTTATAGAAAAACCTTGGCAAAATCAAGAATTAATTGAAGCAATTAAGTCTGGTCTAGCAAATTTATGAAAAAACCAGTCATTATTTGTGTCGATGATGAGCAGACTATACTTGATAGTCTGGAAATAGACCTGCTAAAAGCCTTTGAAGATAAATATTTAATTGAAACGGCCCAAAGTGGCGAAGAAGCTTTAGAGTTGCTGTCAGAACTTTTAGCAGAACAGTATGAAGTTCCTTTGGTGATTTCGGATCATATCATGCCTAGTATGAAAGGAGACGAACTATTAAGCAGAGTTCATGCTATCTCGCCTAACTGTCTCAAGATTATGCTGACGGGGCAGGCAGATGTGGATGCGGTAGCCAATGCTATTAACTATGCTAAATTGTACCGATATATACCTAAACCTTGGCAATGTGATGACTTAAAATTAACTGTCACTGAGGCCATATATAGATATTTTCAAGATAAACAATTAGCTGAAAAACAAAGAGAACTTCAGGAAATGAATCAGGAGTTGGTAAAATTAAACCGCAAGCAGGCGATGCTAATTGCCAAACTCCATGAAAACGAAAGTCGCTTGACACAATATTTAGAAGCTATGCCATTGGGCGTATGTGTACTTGATGCAAACGGGCAATCTTTCTACGCTAACCAGAAAGCGCGGGATGTATTTGGCAAAGGCACTGTGCCGCATATTAATTCAGAGCAAAAAGCAGCAATTTATCAATTCTATAAAGCCGGGACTAATCAGAGATGCCCCGTGGAAGAATTGCCAATTATGCGGGCCCTTCGGGGCGAAAATGTGCGGACTGAGGGTGTAGAAATTCGTACAGCTAATAAGATTATTCCTGTAGAGAGTTGGGCAACTCCAATTTATGATTCTACAGGCGACATTTCCTATGCGATTATTGCTTTTAGTGACATAAGTGAACGCAAGGAAGCTGAAGAGGCGCTAATTCAAGCTGAAGAGAAGTATCGCGGGATATTTGAAAATGCTCTAGAAGGTATTTTTCAGACGACGCCGGACGGACATTTTCTCAGTGCAAATCCTGCTCTGGCGGAAATTTACGGCTACGATTCTGCGTCAGAATTGATAGAAAGTATTAATGATATTCAGCAGCAATTGTACGTGGAACCGAACCGCCGTCAAGAGTTTCTGGCGCTGATGAAACAGCACGGTACTCTGTGTGAGTTTGAGTCTCAGGTTTACTGTCGAGATGGCAGCATTATCTGGATTTCTGAGTATGCGCGCACCGTTTATGATGCTAACGGTGAAGTGCTTTACTATCAGGGTTTTGCTAAGGATATTAGTTTGCAAAGAGAGGTGGAAGTGGAACGAATCAGGTTTACTAATGATTTAGAAAAAGCTTTGGATGCCCAAGAAAAGTTAAATGAGGCACTGTCAGAAAACGAAAGCCGATTGACTCAATTCCTGGAAGCGATGCCGGTGGGAATATTTGTTGTGGAGGGTAATGGTAAACCTTTTTACATGAATTCTTGGGGCGAAAGAATACTAGCCGAAGGTTTAATTTTTGATGGGGGTACTGAGCAATTTCCTGAAGCTTATCATTTTTACGACGCTGGAACTAATCAATTGTATCCGAGGGATAGCCAACCGATTGTTCGGGCGTTGCGGGGAGAATTTGTGCGTATGGACGATATAGAAATTCGTGGGTCAGATCGGATTGTGCCGATCGAGGTTTGGGCGACTCCAATCTACGACGAACGGAAAAACATCGTTTACGCCATCGCCGCTTTTCAAGACATCACGGAACGTCTAGAGGTAGAAACCGAGCGCCGCCAATTCACAGACGAGTTGCAAAAAGCTTTAGCTGCAGAAGAAAAATTAACAGATGCTTACGGGCGGTTTGTACCGCACGAATTTCTCCACTTTCTGGGATATGAAAGTATTCTGGAAGTCAAATTAGGCGATCAGGTGCAGAAAGAAATGTCGGTGCTATTTTCAGATATCCGCGATTTCACTTCTCTTTCGGAAAGGATGAGTCCCGAAGAGAATTTTCAATTTATTAATGGTTATTTGTCGCGGATGGAACCGGCAATTACTGACAATTTTGGTTTTATTGATAAATACATTGGCGATGCGATTATGGCGCTGTTTAATGGCAGTGCGGACGATGCTGTGAAAGCTGGAATTGCAATGCTAGAAGAGCTTAACGAGTATAATATTATTCGTAATCAGGTCGATCGCCCGCCGCTGCAAATTGGCATAGGAATCAATACGGGTTCTTTGATGTTAGGCACGGTGGGCGGTCAAAGTCGCATGGACAGCACGGTGATTAGCGATGCGGTAAACTTAGCCTCCCGCGTGGAAAGTTTGACGAAAGAGTATGGAGTTTCGATGTTAATTACTCACAATACTTTTATAAAGTTGAACGATATTTATGATTTGAGGTTGATCGATCGCGTAACAGTTAAAGGCAAATCGCGAATGGTAACACTTTATGAAGTATTTGCGGCCGATCCGCCAGAGTTACGACAGAAAAAGTTAGAGACCAAGACAATCTTTGAGCAAGCTTTGGTACTCTACAATAGTGACAAGTGTGGCGAAGCTATAAGATTGTTTTCGACATGCTTGGAAATCAACCCTAATGATAAGGTAGCTCAAATTTATATGGAGCGGTGTCTGAAAGGAGCGATCGCTCCTGCATAATACCATTTTATATGATGTCCGATCGATTGACCATAATATCCCGGCCGGGCGGGTTTTTGAGATTGTCAATTATTGGCAGATATTGTGGTGAACCCGCCCCTACCTGATGAATGGTAATCGACCGGACATGATATTAGAGTTTAGATGTGAGAATTGGCAATGATTTATTCCATAAGGGTTGGGAGTTGGCCTACAGTTGTATTCTTTTTGGAAACTGGAATAATCATTGTTTAGACAGGCAGGGAAACGCAAACTATGGTTTCTTGCTGTGGCAAACTTTCTATTTTAAATTCCCCTCCGTGCAATTCTACAAGGCGTTGAACAATAGCCAATCCCAATCCCAAACCTGCTTGTTGGTAAAGTTTGCGATCGAACTGCCTGTAAGCTTCTAGCTGTGCAATCTGATCGGTAGTCAGGCCGCGGCCTTGGTCTTTCACAGAGAGAATAAAAGTCTGATTTTCGACGAAAGTGCTTAATAAAACAGGCGTTCCTTCTAAAGAAAATTTGAAGGCATTGTCCAATAATTCTTCAACAATTTTTGCGAGTCTGACAGAATCAATAGCTACCGATGAATCTTGCAAGTTTAATTGTAAATCGTCTGTTCTATTCGCGTGTTTTGCTTGCTGCCGCGCTTTTTGACTCAGCAAAGATTTTACGCAGCTAAATTCGCTGTTTCGCATCTCCTTTAGCAGTTCTGGATTTGTGGCTGCTATCTCCAGTTCTGCATACAGCAAAAAGTTCTGAATCAGCCGATACAAGCGATGACCGGAAGTGTGAATTTGACCGATCATATCTAAGATATCTGATTCCTCTAATACCTGATACTCTGACAGAATTAGCTCAGAAAAACCCAGAATGGCATTCAAAGGAGTCCGCAATTCGTGGGGGAGCGACATACTAATATTAGTGCGTAATTCGTCTAGCGTCTTTTGAGATTGTCGGCTAATTGTTTTTTGTTTCTCAAGTCGAATCGCAATGGCTTTTAGCAGTTCTTGTGGCGTACACGGCTTAGTAATGTAATCGTCAGCTCCCAGTTCCATGCCCGTGCGAACGTCAACTTTATCGGCTTTGGCTGTGAGGAAAATAAACGGAATTGTGGCAGTCAATGGTTCGGATCGCAAAGCTTTGATGACGCCGTGACCGTCTACTTCCGGCATCATCATGTCGCACAAAATTAAATCAGGGATTTGTTCGATCGCCAATTTGATGCCGACTTTGCCATTAATCGCTCCTATTCCTTCAAAATTCTCGGCTTCCAGCAACTCTAAAATATTCTCTCTAATCGCTTCTTCGTCTTCTATTACCAAAATCTTAGCCACGGTGATAGCTCCTTTTTGTTAGTAGTCTGTTGGAAAAATCTGGGTTCAGACACTTGATAAGTTTGTTGGTTAGGCGCTTAATTAATCGTTAAATCCCGAATATGTATAGTTGATAATTCAGTTGTTATTGACTGGGAGGGCAAATTAGAGGCAAGGTAATAGTGAAAGTTGTGCCTTTTCCTTCTTGGCTGTCGATCGAGAGTTGGCCACCGTGAAGTTCCACAGCTCTCTTCACAATTGCTAAACCGAGACCTGTTCCCGAAATAGTGCCGACATTTGGAGATCGGTAAAAAGTTTCTAATATCCGCTCTCGATCGGCCTGGGGAATGCCGATGCCCTGGTCTTGAACTTGGAAAACAGCTTCTTTGTTTTGACAGTTGAGGTGCAAGGAAACTGTACTGCCGACGGGGGAATATTTGATGGCATTTGAGATGACATTTCCCAAGATTTGCTGCAGCAGTTTTTCATCCATTTGAGCCTCGCAGTTGCCGCCTTCATATTGAAAGGCGATCGGGTGTTGGTTGCTGTCGTTGAGCTGCTGCTCTTCTACCAGTTGACGGCAAAATTTTTCAAGGTTTAAGGAAACCGGTTGAAACTGCAAGGTATTGGCTTCGATTTTGCCAATTACGAGGATATCTTCTAATAACTCTGTCATGCGTTTAATTGCTAATTGAATCCGCACAAAATGAGTAGATTTTTTATCTTGGGACCACTGAGAACTGTAATCTTGCAGCAATCCGGCGGAAAATTGGATGGTTGTCAAAGGTGTGCGGAACTCGTGGGAAACCATTGTGACAAATTTAGCTCGCAGTTCTGAAAGTTCCTTTTCTCGTGCGAGGGCTTTGAGAATTTCCGCTTCGGCTCGTTTGCGATCGCTAATGTCACGGGCTTCCGCAATCAGCAGCAAAACTTGTCCTGTTTCATTTTTAACAGGTTTCAGTGAGAAATCAACTGTCATAATTTGGCCACTTTTGCCTAACAAGTCGATTTCGCTGCGGAAAAACTCGCCGCGACTTGCTTTGCCGATCGCGCATTGCAATTGTTCGGAAACCTGTGGCGACTGGGCCCAAATCGCCATTTCCCAAATCGGGCGGCCCACAATACCCTGGGATCGCACTCCGGCAAAATCGAGGGCTGTCTCGTTCACTTCCAGCACAATTCCTTCGGGAGTCAGCAGCTTAGTTAGCTGAAACGACGAGTCAAAAATCGCCCGAAAGCGGCGCTCGCTTTCCCGCAGCATTTGAAATGTTTGAGATCGTTCGATCGCGTAGCGGATCGTCCGCACTAATAATTGAGTAGTAATGTGACCTTTAACAATATAGTCTTGAGCTCCCAAGCGAACTGATTCTAGGGCGATAGCCTCATCGTCCAAGCCTGTCATTACCACCATTGCCGTATCCGGGGCAACTTCACGTAGGCGAGTTAGGGTTTCCAAACCGCGGCTGTCCGGCAAAGAAAGGTCGAGCAAAACTACATCAAAGGATTGTTTACACAGTTGTGCGATCGCCTCATGCAGGAACTCAACAGACGCCAGTTCCCACTCGACGCCGACAGATACTTCTAACAGTTCTGCAAGCAAATCAGCATCAGCAGGATTGTCTTCTACTAACAGAATCTTAATCCACATAGCTTAGACGTTTTTGACTGTAAAAATTTTACTCTACCAATCTTAGGTTAAACTTTTTCGCTTTCCCTTACCATTTTCAACTTGAAAATTATTATTTGGGAACTGTCACCACCAGCCACCAATCCTCAATCCATCTCAACAGCTTAGCGACTTGACTAAAATCGATAGGCTTAGTGATGTAGCACCGGGAGCATCTCATATTTGTAAAAATACTTCTTCTGGCTCCTTCCTTCTTGTGGCTCCTTCCTTCTTCCTCTTTCCTTCTGCCTCCTGCCTCCTGCCTCCTGCCTCAAAACTCCAATTTCTAGCTTGGCCGCAAAGGTGAGATGCTCCCTGTAGCACCGGGCTGACAGGGCATCAAACTTGAGCATCTCTTCATCGGCTGCTGAGGTTGTCATAATTACCACCGGAATCATTTTTCACTTGAGTGATGAATTGATTTCTATCAATATTTCTCACCGTTTTTTTGAGACAAAATTAAGTCAAACAGAATTAAATCGGGGCGGAAACGCGAACAGGCAAGCTTTCTTTATTCACTACATTTATTGCTAATATAGCCATCCTCAATCATTTGTGTAATTCTTGTAGGGGCAGCCCCCCCCTAGTTGCCCCCATGAGGCAGGGGTAGGCACGGGGAGTAGGGGTAGCACTACCCCTACATCTTTTTACGACTCCTGCAAGGATTGCTATACCATATTTTATACTTTTATGCAAATTGTTAAAAATTTCTTGGTCGCCAGCTTTTATAAACCCCATGCTGCCTCGCTGAGCAAATCATCTACCAGCAGAATTTCCATAGGTTAAAAATTTTTAGAGCACTCATAAGGAAAGCATCTGTTCGTTTAATTTAGAGGAAGTTTAACGACGGCCAGCCAGAATTCCTCAATTAAGCTGACTACTTTAGTAAATTCAACGAAGTCTACCGGTTTTGTTATGTAACAGTTAGCGTGGAGCGAGTATGACTTAAAAATATCTTCTGGCGCTGCTGAAGTGCTGAGAATTACTACAGGAATTAATTTTAATTTGGGGTCGGTTTTAATTTCTTCTAGCACTTCAATACCGCTTTTTTTCGGCAGATGCAAATCTAGCAAAATCAAATCGGGACGAGGTACCCTGAGATAAGGTTCTTTTCGGCGCAAAAACTTGATTGCTTCGACTCCATCCTCCACAAAATGCAAGTTATTTAATATTTTACCCTGACTGAGGACTTCTCTTGCCAAATCCGCATCGCTGGGAGAATCCTCAATCAGCAGAATCTCTATAGGTCTAACAGTGCTTCGCTCGCTCATAACCGGCGTATCCTTTAAAGTATAAAAACAAAATTGCATTTTAGAGGCTTCAGGTACTAATTATAGGAATAGTGAAGTAAAAAGTCGCTCCTTTTCCCTCTTGAGATTCCACCCAGATGCGACCGCCGTGGCGTTCAACAATGCGTTTGCACATCGCCAAACCTATGCCAGTACCGGAATATTGGCGGCGGGAGTGCAGGCGCGCAAAAATGATAAAAATGCGATCGGCATACTGCGGATCGATGCCAATGCCGTTATCGCGGACACTGAACACCCATTCGCTCTCTTGCCTGCGGGCAGCGATATGAATCAACGGGACATCTTGGCGACAAAATTTGATGCTGTTGGCGAGCAAATTTTGGAATAATTGCACCAGTTGAAATTCATCCGCCATCACGGTTGGCATCGCGTCGCAGGTGATGACAGCTTTTGTTTCGGCGATCGCAATTTGCAAATTGCAGATAGTTTGCTTAACCACAGCGTTGCAGTCCGCCTCCTCAAACTCCTGACCCCTCGTTCCCAGGCGCGAATACGCCAACAAATCGTTAATTAACTGCTGCATTCGCGTGGCGCCATCGACAATATAATTAATATACTTATCTGCGCGATCGTCCAAATTTCCTTGATAGCGCTGGGCAAGCAATTGAGTGTAACTGGTAACGGCTCGGAGCGGTTCTTGCAAATCGTGGGAAGCCACATAAGCAAATTGTTCTAATTCCTCGTTGGAACGCTTCAAATCTTCTGTAAGTTGCAGCAGTTGCTGCTCTGCTTCTTTGCGGCTTGTAATGTTGTAAACCAAGGCGCAACAAGACAGCAGATTACCCTGGGAGTCCATGACTGGACTGGTAGACATATCAGTCCAAATATCTTTGCCATCCTTGCTTTTGAATTTAAATTCGTGTTGTTCACTAATACCTTGTTTGCGCCGCTCGACATTTTCAATAGCTTGTGCTTTGTCCCGTTCGTCCATGAAATCAAAAAGCGGCCGCCCGAACATTTCTAATTCACTATAACCTAGCATTCGCGCCATTGCGTGGTTTACGTAAGTCGTGAGACCATTTCTGTCAATTACCCAAATACCTTCTTCTGCTAATTCAACTATTTGCCTGTACTTGAATTCGCTTTCCTGCAAAGCAGTTTCAGTTAGTTTCCGCTCAGTGATATCTTTCATAAAACAGTGGTGACCGTTAAATATCCCTTGTGCGTCGCAAGCTTTTACCATCGTTAATTGCTTATAAAAAAACGAGCTATTTTTTCGGACTCCTCTAGCTTCAACTTCTACTTTGCCAGAAATTAGCATTTCCTGATAAGCTGAGAGCATCATCTCAACATCGTCCGGATGTACGGTGAGCTGCCATTCCATGCCAAGCATTTGTTCCGGTTCGTAACCGCATTTATGAGCGTAAGCTCGGTTAACATTCACGTAGCGCCCCTCAATATCCAGCCGCGAAATGCCTTCCACCGCATTTTGCATAGCACTGGTGAGGTCCCGCAGCTCTTTTTCAGCTTGTTTGCGATCGCTAATATCCTGACCGATACCCAAAAAACCGTTAATATTTCCGTTACTATCAAATAAGGCAGTCACCGAAAGCAGTACCGGAAACCGCGAACCATCTTTGCGAATGTAAGTCCATTCATTTTCGTCAGCGATTTTCCGGCGCGGCAAGGCAACAAAGGCTTCAAATCCCGGCTCTATTTTCACTCCCAATTCTTGAGAAAGAACTTCAGCTCTTTTAGCGATCTCCAGAGGATCGTGAATTATTTCTATCGTGACTTTTCCGACCACTTCTTCTAGCGAATAACCTAAAAGTTGCTCTGCAGCCCGATTAAATGTTTTAATTGTACCGTCGGGGTCTGTAGAAATAATTGTGTAGTTAGCGCTATTAAGAATTGCATTTTGCAGTTGCGTCAATTCCAACAAAGTGAGCGCAATTTTTTCGCGGTAAGCTATTTCTTTTTGCAATTTGTGGTTAGAAATTTCGATTTGAGCAGTGCGCTCAGCAACTCGATGCTCCAGAGTTTCATTGAGCCGTCGTTTTTCCTCTTCTACCTGCTTGCGTTCTGTAATATCAGTAATAGTACCAACATAACTTTTTATCTCCCCATTTTCTCCGATTTGACCGACAATTTGACCGAGTATCCAACTGATTTTAGTGTTATTAATGTCTAGAAAGCGGTACTCAGATTTAAACGGCAATTTCTGCTGCACGGCGCTATACCATTGAGTAAAAACCCGATCGCGGTCGTCTGGATGAATGCCTTGCAACCACCCTTTGCCCAAAGCTTCATCACAGGTAATTCCCGAAATTTGACACCAGCGCTCGTTGACATACAAGCAGTCTCCTCCAGCATCTGCATAAAATATTCCTACCGGCGAAGCTTCAGTTAAAGTTTGATAGCGAGCTTCCGTTTCTCGGCGTTCAATTATTTCTTTTTGCAGTATTGAATCGATCATCCCTAATTGAGTTGGACTCAGGAGAGTTAATGCTTGGGGAACGAAAGGAATTAATGCAAAAGCGGTGTAACCAGAAATCGTGGCGGTAATAATTTTTAGAATGCCAGAAACCCAATAAACAGGATGCCAAAGCGTCCAAACTTCCATTATATGAGTAGTGCCGCAGGAGATAATAAAGGCTGCAAACAGCCAAAAGATATTGCGAAAGGGCAAGTCTTTTCGCTGACCGATAAAATAATAAATTAACGACAGGGGTATTGAATAGTAGGCCAGGGCAATTATAGAGTCTGACACTATGTGGAGCGCGACTAGCTCTCGCTGCCAAAGGTAACAGTAGCCTTGAGGAATATAATTCCCGGTGAATAACAACTGATTTAAAAAATTCCACATCATAAACGGAATGGGAAATGGGGAAGGAGTAATTTAACGCAATAACTTATAACTTATCTTAACTCTCTAAAATATACTGTTCTGGAGGCACGGGGGGCTAAAAACCCGGTTTCTTCATAAATGCCTCGTTGCCAAACCGAATATTGTTGTAGAAACGGGTTTTTCTTCGGTAAGTCTTAACTACCAGCCGGGAAGTCCCTCGGTATATTTAGAGGGGATTAATCTGAGCGCAGCGCGAAGTACCCCGAATAAATTACTCTTTGGGATGAAAGGCTCGTCGGGTGTAGGTACGGAAACCGACAATTATTCTTTTATACCCCTTGATGCTCTGGAAATACTCTGATACTATATTAGCAAGTGGGGGTGGAACTACCTCACTATAAAAAGCCTTTGAAAAAAAGGAAAAAGAAGCCTCCGGTCTAACTGTACTCTGTTGACCGTCAGGTTTGTTCACTATAGCAATTCTCAATGATTCGCGAGCTGTAGCGAGCTCTAGGTTAGGTATAACTCATATGTTGCACCATTCTCAATCCTTTTATGGACAGGCAAGATGCCTGTTCCACAAGAGATGAATTTTCTTGTGGAACAGGCATCTTGCCTGTTCCTGACAATGGTGCAAGATGTGAGGTATGACCAAGTGAAACCCTAGATGCCGATTTGAGATTTTAGATTTTAGCTTTTCCTTTCTTCTTCCTTATCTTCTAAATAACTAAAGCCTTCTTCCATCAATCCGTTACATCTGTTACATCCGTTACAGAATCCGTTGCCGAACTTCCTTCTGCTATAAAAAATGGGGCGAGCCCGAAGCCCGCCCCATCAAGAATTATGCTGCTGCTATTAGCCCAACAGCGCCTGAGCCTTAGCTACCACATTATCAACGGTGTAGCCAAACTTTTCTAAAGCAACAGGGCCCGGTGCAGAAGCGCCAAATCTGTCGATGCTGATGCTATCGCCTTCGGAGCCCAAATAACGTCCCCAGCCGAAGCTAACAGCCGCTTCAACTGCCAACCGCTTGGTAACAGCTTTCGGCAGTACAGATTCACGGTAAGCGGCATCTTGTAAGTCGAACAATTCCCAGCAAGGCATCGAAACTACGCGCACTTTATTACCTGCGGCGCGCAATTTTTCAGCGGCATCAACGCAGAGGTAGGTTTCGCCGCCGGTGCCGATTAAAATGATGTCGGGAGTGCCGCCGTCGTCGGACAAAATGTAAGCGCCTTTGGCTGTCCCTTCGATCGAACTTCCGGCCAAGTTAGGCAAGTTTTGGCGCGACAAAGCCATTAAAGTTGGGCGAGTGCGGCTTTCAACTGCCACTTTGTAAGCGCCGGATGTTTCATTACCATCCGCAGGGCGCATTACCAACAAATCGGGAATTACGCGCAGAGAAGCGATGGTTTCCACGGGTTGGTGAGTGGGGCCGTCTTCCCCCAAGGCTACGGAGTCGTGAGTCATTACATAAATAACTCCAGCTTCCGAGAGTGCAGAGAGGCGAATTGCTCCCCGCATATAGTCAGCAAATACCAAGAAAGTAGCGCAGTAAGGAATTAAACCGCCGTGCAGTACCATACCGTTGGCGATCGCACCCATGCCGTGTTCCCGCACACCAAACCGCAGGTTACGTCCTTCGTACTGACCTTTTTGGAAGTCTTTTTCACCCTTAAGCAAAGTCATGTTAGAAGATGCCAAGTCAGCGGAACCGCCGATCAATTCAGGTAGAACACCTGCCAAAGCATTCAAACATTTTCCAGAATGATTCCGAGTCGAATCTGCCTTATCTTCCGGCTTGTATGTCGGCAAAACTTTATCCCAACCTTCAGGAAGTTTGCCGGCAACCGTGCGCTCATATTCGGCTGCTTCTGCAGGATATGCTGCTTTATAAGCATCAAAAGCTTTCTGCCATTCTTGCTCAGATTGAGCACCGCGATCGACTGCTTTGCGGAAGTGTGACAAAGCATCATCAGGAATCTCAAACGGTGCGTGTTCCCACTTCAAGAAATCGCGAGTTGCTTTCACTTCATCGGTACCCAAAGCAGCACCGTGAGAACTGTAAGAATTGCGCTTGTTAGGAGAACCGTAACCAATAACTGTGCGGACTTTAATCATGGACGGTTTGTCCGTGACTTTTTTGGCTTCTTCAATAGCTTTGTGAACTGCTTCTAGGTTAGTATCTTCGTCTAGAGCGGTATTGTCTACTGTAATAACGTGCCAATTGTAAGCTTCAAAACGCTTGCCCACATCTTCAGTAAAGGCCAAGCTGGTGTCGCCTTCAATAGAAATGTGATTGTCATCGTACAAGGCAATTAATTTGCCGAGTCCGAGGTGTCCGGCCAAAGAACAAGCTTCGCCAGAAATGCCTTCCATGTGGCAGCCGTCACCCATGATGACATAGGTGTAGTGGTCAACAATTTTATGGTCGGGCTTGTTAAACTTAGCAGCGAGGTGAGCTTCTGCCATTGCCAAACCGACAGCGTTAGCAATTCCTTGTCCCAGGGGGCCGGTGGTAACTTCTACGCCTTCGGTGACGAAGTTTTCGGGGTGTCCGGGGGTTTTGGATTCCCACTGACGAAATTGCTTGATGTCGTCGAGGGTGACGCTATCGTAGCCAGTCAAGTACATGAGGGCGTACTGTAGCATACAGCCGTGGCCGGCGGAGAGGACGAAGCGATCGCGATTAAACCACTTGGGGTTTTTGGGGTTAAACCGCATGAACCGATCCCACAGCACAAAAGCCATAGGGGCAGCGCCCATCGGCAGTCCCGGGTGTCCTGATTTTGCTTTTTCTACCGCATCGATGGCCAAAAAGCGGATAGAGTTGATGCAGAGTTCTTCGAGTGATTGCGTTGCAACAGCCATAATTCTGGTTTTTATATGTAAGAGA
Organism: Microcoleus sp. S13_C3; assembly: GCF_036700905.1. Classification (NCBI taxonomy): domain Bacteria; kingdom Bacillati; phylum Cyanobacteriota; class Cyanophyceae; order Oscillatoriales; family Microcoleaceae; genus Microcoleus; species Microcoleus sp. S13_C3. The sequence continues at coordinate 21,567 of NZ_JAUBPT010000036.1, forward strand.
GAGAGTGTGTGGTCGATTCTGACAGAGGTGCGATGAGCCGAGTTCGATCGGCGATCGTCTTTGCTGTTCAGTTTCGATGGAACTGCCGTGAGGCTGCACTACATATCATCTCACCTGTTGCGATCGACAGACAACTTAATTTTTTAATGTTTCGGTCGCTTTGTGCAGTCGATCGCAATAGTTGTCTGTTGACTGTTGACTGTTGACTGTTGACTGTTGACTGTTGTCTGTTGACTGTTGACTGTTGACTGTTGGGGAGAGGGAGTAGGAGGGATGGAGAGGATAGAAGACTTCCGTCAGGATTAAAACCTTACTGACCTTCCGCATCTGTCGATCGCCAGTGTGTCTAGATTATCTGACAAATTGGTCTATGTTGACCAGTTATGATAGAGTTTGGTGTTTCTGACATTTTGCAGCTCGATCGCGAACAGGCAAGATGCCTGTTCCACAAAGAGTGAATTTTCTTGTAGGGCGTTGCTTTGAGCAACGCTCGATCGCCCGATCGCCAGAATAGTGCAAGATGTCAGATATTTGTAATTTTAATCAGGCAATAACTAATGACTCTCAGTGAAGCCGAAGTCCGCAGTCAAAAAGTAGACGAACTGCGATCGCAAGGCATAGAACCGTATCCCAGTGAATCCTACGCGCGATCGCACACAGCCAAGCTTGTTCGCGAAATATTTAGTCAGCCGGGAAAAGAACTCGCAAACGGAGAAAGTGACCCCGAAGAAATTCCCCTGCGATTAGCCGGCCGCATCACTTCCAAGCGAGACAGCGGCAAAATTGGTTTCATCGATTTAAAAGACGCCACAGACAAAATTCAACTCAAAATCGAGAAAGCAATCGTCACCGGCGAAGTCGGTTTGAGCTTTGAACAAATTAAAAAATTGCTCGATGTCGGCGATTTTGTCGGCGTCGAAGGTATCGGCTGCCGCACCCCCAGGGGAGAACTTTCTATTTTAGTGAGGGAATTAAAGCTTTTATCAAAAGCTACCATTCAATTTCCCGATTCTTATTATGGAATTAACGACCCCGAAGTTTGCCGCCGTCACCGCGAAATGGATTTGGCAAGCAACCAAGATGCGCTCAACCGTTTTATGCTGCGAAGCCGCATCGTTCAAAGCATCCGTTCCTATCTCTGGAAAGCCAATTTCTACGAAATAGAAACCCCGACACTGCAAGCTATTTACGGCGGTGCTGCTGCTAAGCCCTTCATCACTCACCACAATGCTTTAGAGGTAGATTTGTATTTGCGAGTGGCTCCAGAATTGTTCTTAAAAAGAGCTATTTGCGGCGGTTTCGAGCGAGTATTTGAACTAGGGAAAGCATTTAGAAATGAGGGCATTGATAGCACCCACAATCCTGAGTTTACCTCTTTAGAAGTTTACCAAGCTTATGCTGATGTTTTCGACATTTTAGGAGTTGTCGAAGATGTGATTTGTTTCGCGGCAGCGGCTGTATTTGGGGATGTCAAAGAAATTGAAAATCAGGGGGAAACGATTAGTTTAGAACGCAAGTTCGACTACAGCGAAAAATATCCCGGTTTCAGCGGCAAACACTGGCAAGTGAAAACGATGGTAGAAGCTGTCAGAGACGAGTTTGGGCTGGATTTTGACAGTTTGGACTTAGAAAGTGCGATCGCATCTGCAACCAAGCTAGAATTGCACCTGTCTAAGTTAGAACAACAGAGTTTAGGCTACGTGCTGTATGCAGTTTTTGACAAATTAGTTGTTCCTAAACTAATTCAACCTACATTCATCATCGACTACCCTGTTGAAGTCAGCCCCTTAGCAAAAGGACATCGCAGCAAGCCCGGATTTGTAGAACGTTTCGAGCTCTTTATCAACGGTACAGAATACTCGAACGGCTTCTCAGAATTGAACGATCCGAAGGAGCAAAGAAAGCGGTTTGAGGAACAGTTGGCGCAGAAAAATGCCGGCGATGACGAAGCGCATCCAATGGACGAAGACTTTATTCAAGCGCTATCTTTGGGAATGCCTAATTGTGCGGGAATGGGTATCGGCGTAGACAGATTGGTGATGCTTTTAACTAATACTCAAAGCATCCGCGATGCGGTGATGTTCCCGACAATGCGGCCGGTCAAAGATTGATTCGTAATTTTTTGTAGGGGCGGGTTCACCAATAACATTTAATTCCCACAAACAATCTATATAAACCCGCCCCACCACCACAGATAACCTACATCAACTTTGATTTGGATCAAATACGGAAAATGTGCATTGTGATTTACTTTTGGGTGGGGGCGGGTTTATTTATATCGTCAATTATTGACAGGTATTTTGGGTGAACCCGCCCCTACAATTATGCGGAAAATGTGCATTTTGATGGCTGGTTGGGTGGGGGCGGGTTTATATAGATTGTCAATTATTGGCTAATTTTGTTGGTGAACCCGCCCCTACAATTCAACGGAAAATGTGCATTTTGATGGCTGGTTGGGTGGGGGCGGGTTTATATAGATTGTCAATTATTGGCTAATTTTGTTGGTGAACCCGCCCCTACAATTCAACGGAAAATGTGCATTTTGATGGCTGGTTGGGTGGGGGCGGGTTTATATAGATTGTCAATTATTGGCTAATTTTGTTGGTGAACCCGCCCCTACAATTCAACGGAAAATGTGCATTTTGATGGCTGGTTGGGTGGGGGCGGGTTTATATAGATTGTCAATTATTGGCAATTATTGTTGGTGAACCCGCCCCTACAATTATGCGGAAAATGTGCATTTTGATTTACGGTTGGGTGGGGGCGGGTTTATTTATATCGTCAATTATTGGCAATTATTGTTGGTGAACCCGCCCCTACAAGCCTGAATTTAACAGATTTGATATCACCGCATAAATGAACCGACAACACCGTTCATATCCTCAGCCAAAGGATTTCCCAAAGCCTTAAATTTCCACTCGCCGCCTTCTCGATAAACTTCTCCCATCAACATATTTAATTTTCCTTCATAAGATGGGTCATTTGACAAGCGATAGCGAGCTATTTCTTTCCCGGCGGCATCTACAGCTCTTACGAAAGCATTTTCTACCAGGCCAAAATGCTGTTTTCTCTCTTTGCCATCGTAAATATTTACTCCCAAAATAATTTTGTGATATTGTGCTGGCAAAGAACTCAGTTTCACCACTATTTGTTCGTCGTCTCCCTCTCCCTCCCCCGTGAGATTGTCGCCTGAGTGAACAACTGTTTTGTCCTTTGACTCCAAATGAGAGTAATAAATTACATCCTCTTTGTAGTTCTTTATTTTGCCATTTTCTCCCAGCAGCATAGCGTAGGAATCTAAGTCAAAATTTGCACCGCTGCTTCGCCCGAAAAGACCTTTTTTAGCTTGTGCAACATCCCAGCCCAAACCCATTGTCAGTTTGGACAAGTCGTATTCGCTTTTGCTGAGAACTATTGATTGTCCTTTTGTTAAGTTGATCGCCATAGTTTTGAGATTTTGTAAGGTTTATGGTGGAGATGTTTTAGAAAGATTAAATCTTTCGCCCTTCTTTAATTGAATTCCCATCTGGTTTGTCACCTCATGAGTCTGGCTTAAAATCGAGGGAAACATTCCTGCTTCCGAATTTCCCCTCGATTTATTTAGCTAGGAGCGATCTACCTTTTATGAGGCATACTTATCTACAAAGCTTTGCAACCCGGAATTGTAGCCTTGTCCGACGGCTTGGAACCTCCACTCGCCGTCTTTCTTGTAAAGTCTGCCAAATTCGATCGCAGTCTCTCTAGAAAAATCTTCGTCCAAATCGTACTTAGTGACTTCTATGTTAGTCGTCGTATCGTAAATTCTGATAAAAGCATTCCGAATTTGACCGAAGTTTTGCCTTCTCGATTCTGCTTCGTCGATTGTTACCACAAACACAATTTCTTGCACCGCCGGATCGACTTTGGTTAAATCAACAGTCACTGTTTCATCATCGCCAACTCCTTCTCCGGTTCTGCTATCTCCTAGATGTATTACAGAAGTGTCTGGCGATTCTTTGTTGTTGTAAAAAACAAAGTATTTGTCGCTGGGGATTTTCCCATTTGCACCTAACATAAATACGGAAGCATCTAAGTCAAACACTGCGCCGGTATCGGTAGCATTGGTATCCCATCCCAAACCGATCCCGGCATTTTTCAGCGCCGGTGCTTCTTTAGAGAGATTGATTCTCCCGCCTTTTTCCAAATTGATAGACATTCGCCCTCCTATTCACAACATCACTAGCGTTACTACTAGCAATTATATCAAGTGTTATAGTAAGTTGACAATTTGCTTTTGGTACTCATCTATCGATTTTAGATTTTAGATTTTAGATTTTAGATTGGATAATTGAAGAAAGCGACCCTGCGGATGAATCGGGGGCGCTGAATGCTTTTGGTTAAAGTAGCTTGACAAATTGCTGCTGGTACTCATCTTCTGTCATTAGTTCGTGGGTATTTTCCACTCTGTCTAAAAACACGATTCCATCTAAATGGTCGTGTTCGTGTTGAAAAATTCGGGCCACAAAGTCTGTCAATTCTTGTCGGTGGAGTTGGCCGTCTCTACTGGTGTATTCTATCTCGATCGCACTACTTCTCGGCACCAATCCCCGAATCCCCGGAATGCTCAAACAGCCTTCCCAGTCTTTGACTGTCTCTGTTGATGCAGCCACAATCCGGGGATTAATCATCGCTGTGGGTTCCATGTGGGGTGCTTGGGGATACCGCAGGTTGGGGCGGGATGCGACGATGAAAAGGCGATCGGACTGAGCGGCTTGAGGGGCGGCAATCCCGACTCCGTTTGCCTGCTGTACTGTAAATATTAAGCTGTCAATCAACTGTTGAATGCGATCGTCCTTAATATTCTCGACAACTTGCGATCGGCGGCGCAGCACGGGATTTCCTAATTGTGAGATTTGTAAGAGTTCTACCATATTAATTAGTCATTGGTAATTGGTAACAACTGTCAACCATCAACTGTCAACCGTCAACTGTCAACCGTCAACTGTCAACTGTCAACCGTCAACCGTCAACCGTCAACTGTCAACTGTCAACTGTCAACAGATTATCCAACTTTTTGAACCGGCAAACTCCCCGGTTTAACAGTCAAATTAACTATTTGCCCGTTACGGTTGATTTCCATTTGCAACAGCCCGCCAACCTTAGCATTTTGCACGAACTCCTGAACAGCTTCCGACTGAATAATCGGCTGATTGTTAATTTTTTGAATCACATCTCCCGCCCGCAAACCGGCTGCTGCTGCGGGAGAATTAGGAACAACGCTAACAATAGCCACACCACGATCGACTGCAACTCGCAGGCTGCTGGTAGTATTGCTGTTAATTTGCTGCTTAACCTCTGGAGTCAGCGTCGCCATTTCAATGCCTAAATAAGCGTGTTCGACTTTCCCCGTCGTAATCAGTTCCTTCGCCACCTGTTGGGCCGCCTGAATGGGAATAGCAAACCCCAATCCTTGAGCACCTTGAATAATCGCCGTATTCATGCCAATAACTTGACCCGAAGCATTCAGCAGCGGGCCGCCGGAATTCCCCGGATTAATTGCAGCGTCTGTTTGAATAAAACCGATCCGCTTGTCAGGTACGCCCACATCAGAGCTCGATCGCCCCGTAGCGCTAATAATCCCCGCAGTTACCGAATTGTCCAAACCCAAAGGATTACCGATCGCGATCGCCCATTCCCCAGGCAACAGCTTATCCGAATTGCCGATCGGCACTACAGGCACATTATTCGCCTCAATCTTCACCACAGCCACATCCGTCACCTTATCAGCCCCCAACACCCGCCCCTGAAAGCTGCGGCCGTCCTTGAGAGTTACATTTACCGTATCGGCTCCCTCTACAACGTGAGCGTTAGTGAGAATCACGCCGTCGGCACCGATGACAAAACCCGAACCAGTGCCGCGTTCGATCCCGCCCCGGCCGCCCGAATTCGGTTCTGTGCCAAAAAAATCTTCCGGCGACAGCCCTCTATTTCCCGGTTTCACCCGGCGCGAAGCATCGATCCGAACCACTGCCGGCCCAACTTTTGCCACCGCAGCCACAATAAAATTCACATTAGTCCCGTCGCCTGACAAGGAAGCCGGCGGCAAGACTTTGCTAGCTCGATCCTTTGTATTAGGAGGCAGTTGCAATTTCGGTTCCAGCGCCCTTTGTCCCGAATCGCCAGAATTTGCACGAAATTGAGAAACCGTCAGACGATCGCCCAACATGGCGGCCCCGGCTCCCGTTACCAGCAGCAATATGTAAATTGCCGGTTGCTTCCAAAATTTGCCAGTAGAACTCTTCATGGCCATGTTTTAAGGCTTTCCTGCCAAATCTAAATATTTGCTGATCCGCTCCCCGATACCTGGCGCAGGACTGCAGAGCCGCCAAATTTTTGGGCGATGGCGTCGGGCCCTCGCCCGTGCTACGGCAGACTCCCTTAAACTTTAGCATCTGAGGACTAAACTCTCTAGAGTAGAATTAATATCTTGAATGCCGATCGGCAGAGGTGAGCAGTGGACATTCCCCTCGAAAGTCTGTGGAATCAGATACTTGAACGTCTCCAGGTACAACTTAGCAGACCTAGCTTTGAGACGTGGATCAAAACTGCTAGGGCCGAACAACTCGAAAATAACTGTTTGATTGTCAGCGCCCCCAACCCCTTTGCTCGCAATTGGTTGCAAAAATATTACGTCAAAACCATTGCCGATGCAGTCTACGAAATTCTCGGCTATCCCGTAGACATTTACTTGACCATTGCCGGAGGAAACGAAACAGGTGGCAGCAGTGACTCCGCCATAATTTGGCCCTCCCCCATCGCCGATATGGAAAGCCACTCGCTTCACCCCCCCAAACCCGCCAATTTAAACCCAAAATACTTATTTTCCCGCTTTGTCGTCGGTTCCAACAACCGCATGGCTCACGCGGCTTCCCTCGCGGTAGCCGAGTCTCCGGGCCGAGAATTCAATCCCCTATTTTTGTGCGGTGGCGTCGGTTTGGGCAAAACTCATTTGATGCAGGCGATCGGTCATTATCGCTTGGAAATTGACCCCAACGCCAAGATTTTTTACGTTTCTACTGAGAAATTTACTAACGATTTAATCGCCGCCATTCGCAAAGACAGTATGCAAACTTTCCGCGACCATTATCGCGCCGCCGATGTTTTATTAATAGATGATATCCAATTTATTGAAGGAAAAGAATACACTCAAGAAGAATTTTTCCACACTTTTAATACGTTGCACGAAGCCGGGAACCAAGTAGTGTTAGCTTCTGACCGTCCGCCACAGCAAATCCCCCGCCTGCAAGAGCGTTTGTGTTCCCGATTTTCGATGGGATTAATTGCCGACATTCAATTGCCAGACTTGGAAACTCGGATGGCAATTTTGCAGAAAAAAGCCGAGTATGAAAATATGCGACTGCCGCGAGATGTGATTGAATACATTGCTTCTAGTTACACTTCCAACGTGCGGGAATTGGAAGGAGCTTTGATTCGGGCGGTAGCATATCTTTCAATTACTGGTTTGCCGATGACCGTGGAAAATATCGCCCCGGTTTTGAATCCGCAAACTGAAAGCGTAGAGGCAACGCCAGATGCAGTAATTGCAGTTGTGGCTGAGGAGTTTGATGTTTCTGTTGAAGATTTGAAAGGAATTTCCCGCCGGCGAGAAATTAGTCTCGCCCGTCAAATAGGGATGTATTTAATTCGGCAGCATACTGGTTTGAGTTTGCCGAAAGTTGGCGAAGTATTCGGTGGCAAAGATCACACGACTGTGCTTTACAGTTGTGACAAAATTGCTCAGTTGCGGAACACTGACCCGAATTTGGCCCAAACTTTGCGTCAGTTGAGCGATCGAATTAATGTTGTCAGCCGCAAAACTTGAGAAGAAGTCAGTTGTCAGTTGTCAGTTGTCAGTTGTCAGTTGTCCGTTGTCAGTTGTCAGTTGTCAGTTGTCAGTTGTCAGTTGTCAGTTGTCAGTTGTCAGTTGTCAGTTGTCAGTTGTCAGTTGTCAGTTGTTATCACTCAACGCCGTCAACAGTTAACAGTCAACAGTTAACAGTCAACAGTCAACAGTCAACAGTTAACAGTCAACAGTCAACAATTCCCATTCCCAATTCCCAAGGCCCCATAATAGACTATATTGCCTGTGGAAAAACCTGTGGAAAAGTTGCCTGCCGTTTGTGGAAAACTTTACTCGATCGCCCGAAACAGCTTTTGCACAAAAATGGGCGATCGACCTCAACAGCTTTTCCACAAGTTTTCCACAGGTATTTATTACCTATAAGTAAAGCCCAGCAAGCAGTTAGCTTTTTTTTCCACAATTTCCACAGGGCGAGCAACACAAAAATAATTCAATAAATTAAAAAAATAGGAGATCCCTTCGCACCCTACACAGATAGTTCACGATGCGCGCTGACCTTAAAAACCGGGTTTCTTGGAAGATTTCTCGTTTTTACAGACAAAATTTTGCGTAGAAACCGGGAATAAGCGCCCAGGTTTAAGCCCTGACAGAGAAAAACCGACCCACCGGCTTTCTGTGATACCATTTGTTTCTGTTTCAAATCCGGTTAATTAACCTTCGTACCATGAAATTGGTTTGCACCCAAAGTGACCTCAACGCCAACCTCTCGTTGGTAAGTCGGGCCGTTCCCTCCCGCCCGACACATCCGGTACTAGCCAACGTGCTCTTAGTAGCGGATGAGGAAAATCAGCGGGTTAGCTTGACAGCTTTCGATCTCAGTTTAGGCATTCGTACCAGCTTCGCAGCAGAAGTGACTGGCGGTGGCAGTTTTACCATACCCGCTAAATTACTCAACGATATTGTTTCGAGACTCCCAGATGGAGAGATTACTTTAGAAGACGAAGCGGGGGACACCGTAGCATATCTTACTTGCAGTTCTGGCAGCTACCAAGTTAGAGGCATGGGCCCGGAAGAATTCCCTGAATTGCCTGCAATAGAAGGCGGAACAATCCTTAAATTGCCACCGGAAGCCTTGATAGAAGGACTCAAAGGAACTTTATTTGCTACTAGCCCCGACGAGGCAAAACAGGTACTTGCAGGCGTGCATTTAAAGGTATTGCAAGATTGCCTGGAATTTGCAGCTACAGACGGCCACAGATTGGCAGTAGTTCAAACTGCCAATGAAAAAGCTGAAGGCGAAGAAACCCAAGAACAATTTGAGGTGACAGTCCCCGCTAAAGCATTGCGGGAAGTAGAAAGAATGCTGGTGATGCGGCAGTGGACTGAACCTGTCACCCTGCATTTTGAACAGGGTCAAGTAGTGTTTGAATGGGCTGACCAGCGGCTGACAACCCGCACCTTGGAAGGGCAATATCCCGCATACCGGCAGTTGATTCCGCCCTCCTTTGAGCGACAAATTACCTTAGAAAGGCGATCGTTCTTAGCAGCAGTAGAAAGAATTGCCGTTTTTGCAGACCAAAAAAATAATATTCTCAAATGCAGCATCGACGAGGAGAATCAGGAAATTACTTTGTCTGTAGATGCTAAAGATGTCGGCTGTGGCAAAGAGTCTATGCCCGCACAAATTTCGGGAGATAGCATAGATATTGCTTTCAACGTGAAATACTTAATTGACATTTTGAAAACTGCTCAATCCCCAGAAATTCAACTGCAATTAAACGGTGCTTTAGCCCCAGTAATTTTCCAGCCTTTGGGCGGAGTCAATGCTACATTCTTGGTAATGCCAGTTCAGCTAAGAGCGTAACCGATTGGTAGGGGCGGGTTTTACAAACAATCTCCGCCTAAAATTGCTCGTCTAATAAACCCGCCCCCGCTTGGGTGGTAAATCGATATCGACAAGACGCCCAGGCCTTCAAATCAATGGCAACAAAATTTCAAATTCAGTACCTGTACCGGGCGTAGAATGCAAATTTAACTTGCCTTTATGCTTTTCCGTAACAATTTGATGGGTAATTGCCAACCCCAAACCAGTACCTTTCCCGGCGGGTTTAGTGGTGAAAAATGTCTCAAAAATCCGCCGCTGAATTTCTGGCGGTATTCCCGGCCCGTTATCGGCAATTCGGATGGCTATCCAAGCGTTATTTGGATTTTTTTCCGCTGCTTCTGGGCAGAAGTCGCCGTTGTGGCTGGCGGATGATAGCTGTTTGGCATTTTGTCGTAGCTTGCGGGGCGGGACGCCATCGCCCCTAACATAATTTTGAATTAATTCCGAATTCACGCAGTCGCCGTCAGAACTGTCTATTACCTCGGTTTCAATAGTAATCGCCGCCATAAAATCTTTTTCTGCTTTTGCCTCTTCCAAAGCGTCGATCGCATTGCTGATGATATTCATAAATACCTGGCTCAACTGACCAGAGTAACACTTGACTAAAGGCAAATCACCATAGTTTTTAACTACATTAAACCCGTACTTCAGACGGTTTTTCATAATTAGCAGCGTACTGTCAATACATTCGTGAATGTTAGCTTGCTTCAAGTGGGCTTCGTCCATGTGAGAAAAGGTGTGCAGGCTGGTGACGAGTTCGGTCAGCCTCTGCGATGAAACTTTCATACTTTTGAGGATTTCCACCCAATCTTCTTGCAAAAAATCAAATTCTATGTGTTTTTTGAGTTCGCCAATTTTTTCGCTGTCACCCACAATTTCTTCGTAAGCAGACAACAACTCCATGATGTCTTTCGAGTAGTTGGACAAAAAGCCGAGATTTCCGCTGATGCAGGTGACGGGATTTCTAATTTCGTGGGCGACTCCAGCTACCATCTGTCCCAAACTGGCTAGTTTTTCGGTTTGAATTAATTGAGATTGAGTTTGCTGCCTCAGCAATTTTGTTGCTAGTTCATGAATGTTGGATTGGGCTACTAGCAGTTCGTGCACGTCTAGCAAACTATAAGTTTGAGGCGAAACTTGAACCACAATCGGTTCGTAAAGCAGTTCTTTAGATCGCAACAGCGACTTCCTGGCTGCATCCACGATTAAAGTATTGCTGGAAAAAATTAAACTCTCAGTTTCGGCAAAGCGGTACAAAGCCCTCACAGGTCGCTTTAAAAATAATTCTCGCCCAAAAGGACGGCTGATAAATTCTAAAAATCTCCGCCGGGAAATCATACCGGCAAATTCACCTTGATGGGTGACAATGACTCCCGGTAACAGCGGATTAGCTTCTAACATCTGAGAAATTCGCATCCCCAAATCCGTAGCTTCTACCTGAAAATCGTAAAGCGACAATTGTTGGAGAGTAGATTCTAAACAAAGTTCTCCTAGGTCAGCCTCGGAGATGGGTTGGACGGGTCTTTCTACGCAGGAGGTATTCAACATAAATTCATCAGCACGCTTTTTGGGGTTCTATTTGCCAGCAGACATTCAGCTACCAAAGGTCAGCAGGTGAGTTGCTGAGTGCTTTGACCGGCATCCCCCTGGCAAACTGCATTTTAAATTACACAAAAAACTGACTGTAGTAAATGAAATTTTACCACTTAAAGTATTAGGGAAGATTGAGAATTACCCAGATAAATGCGCCCTGGTAATTATACCTGACTTTATTTTATACTGACTTGAGCGGTATTAACGCTTGGTTTAACTATTTAACTATTCATTAACCTTAAGTTATCGTCTTAACCTTTTGTTAATAAATTATTAGGCTGAGAAATATAATTGACTGATAATAGAAGAAAATCGGAATTGCCCGATCGCCAACACGATGTAGCCCGTCAGCAGACAAGTTAAAAGCACAAAGCTAGGGCGATCGCGTCCCTGAATTTTAGCTTGCAATCGCGATGGCGGGACGCCTTGCAAGCTAGGGCATTTGAGGCCATGTCATCCCATCTCCCCGATCCGGTACTCGCAACCCCCCGTAACGGCCAGCCAGCGGCACACCTGCCAGTGCGTCCCCTATAGGTTTGTCGTGAAAACTAAAGTCATCGCTACAAAGCAATTTTATAGCGATAGTTATATATAGCAATCCTAAATCATTTGTAAAAATATGTAGGGGTAGTGCTACCCCTACTCCCCGTGCCTACCCCAGTCAAGGCGGGGCAACCACGGGGGGTTTGCCCCTACAAGAATTACACGAATCATTTAGGATTGCTATAAAACAGTTAGCCTCGCCCGCAATCTGCAAAATCTGCCTTAGCAGTTGTTCTACAATCAACCATTGTTAACCGAAAGATCCATCAAATCGGCGACGGTTGGCAGAGTCAATTATTGATGGGCAGTAGGATGCGGATATCAATAAAAATACATTCATATTCCCAGAATTTTAAGCATTCCAAATCATTCAAGGCATCAGCATTGATTAAACTAGAATATCTACAAAATCCAGCAAAAAAAAGGCAAAAATAATTAACGGGATCTTAACTTAGTGCTATGCTTTGGTATGATATACAAGGAGTTCTACCAAAGACGTATAGCTAAATAGCAATCTACCAGTAGGTGATCGATGCAACCCGCCCTGACAAATCAGTTAAATAATGCTTTCACCTTGTTTCTCAGCTTGTTAGTAGAGGCAATACCTTTTCTGCTGCTGGGAGTTTTATTCTCAGGTTTGCTGCTGGGCTTTGTAGACGAACGCAAACTCGTATCGCGCATCCCATCAAACCCGCTGCTGGCGGCTTTGATGGGCAGTTCGATCGGCTTTTTGTTTCCCGTGTGCGAGTGCGGTAACGTGCCCGTAGCCCGCAGGTTACTGATGCAGGGAGTTCCCGCACCAGCGGCGATCGGCTTTTTGCTTGCGGCCCCCACCATCAACCCCGTGGTAATTTGGGCGACTTGGACGGCATTTCGGGATCAGCCAGAAATTGTAGTTTTGCGGGTGGTATTTTCTCTGTTTATAGCCACAATTATCGGCTGGGTGTTCAGCGCCCAAAAAGACTTGCGGCCTCTGCTACATCCCTCTGTAGCCCGCGCAATCCCCTTGCCAAAACCAGAGTTTTCCGAAAAAGAACTCGTCCAAGCTAACACTCCGCTGCTGTTGCAGTCGGGAACATTTATGCTCGGTCAGCCGGGGGGGGTGGTGCCGATCGAATCTTTGCTACAAGACGACTGGAAGCGATTACAAACAAGCAAAACAGAAAAAACCTCTAAACGTTCCTCCATGTTCCACCGCGTTTCTAAAGAGCGTTTGCGCCTACTTTTAGATACTATGGTACAGGAGTTGCGCGAATTGGGAGGAGTGTTGGTAATCGGAAGTGCGATCGCAGCCATCATTCAAGTTGGCGCACCCCGCGAACTAATTCTCAACCTCGGCCAAGGCCCCGTTTCCTCGATTCTAGCCATGCTGCTATTAGCGGCAGTCGTATCGATTTGTTCTACAGTAGATGCCTTTTTTGCCCTGTCTTTTGCTTCCACATTTACCAGCGGTTCGCTGTTAGCCTTTCTCGTTTTCGGCCCGATGATTGACCTCAAAGGCATCGGTTTAATGCTGTCAATTTTTAAAGGTAGAGCCGTAGTTTACTTAATTGTCTTGGCCGCTCAGTTAACATTTTTAATGACCCTCGCTGTCAACTTGCATTTAGGTTAATAATAAATTTTCCCGGACTGACAACTCACGATAGATTCCCAATGACTAATGACTAATGACTAATGACTAATAACTAATGACTAATAACTAATGACTAATAACTAATGACCAATGACTAATGACCAATGACTAATGACCAATGACTAATGACCAATGACTAATGACTAATGACTAATGACTAATGAATATTAAAAAAGGAATCTTAAAAAATGAATCTTAAAAAAATTAGCCCTTGGCTGGACGCCATAGCTATCTTAGCCTGGGGAATACTGCTTCTTAAATATTGGATCACCGGCAAATTAAGCATTCTCATTCACCCCAATTACTTTGGCTTGACTCTAGCGGGAGGAATCGGCTTAATGATTATTGGGGGTTTAAAAGCTTGGGAACTCTTAAAGCTCGATCGCACCACAAAGCAATCGCGGACATCACCAGCAAATAACTCTCTCAGAATTACAGAAGTTGAACACGTTACTTTGTTTCCCCCCAGTATCGGCAGCACCTTAATGTTGAGCGTCGCATTAATAGGTTTACTAACAACGCCACGCACATTTACCAGCCAGACAGCATTAGAACGAGGCCTCACCGAATCCCTGCCTATCACCAGACTGCAACCCCAGGAATTTCGCAATACTACAAAACCAGAAAAGCGATCGCTCGTCGAATGGGTGCGGCTGTTAAATTTCAATCCAGAACCCGATACATACAGAGGTCAAAAAGTCAAAGTTCAAGGATTTGTAATTCACCCCCCCAACATAGGAGAACAATATATGTGGATCGGGCGTTTTATCATTACTTGCTGCGCGGCAGACGCCTATCCCATCGGGTTGCCGGTAAAATTACTGATCGGTCAAAGCCGCGCTGCCTTTGCGCCAGACAGTTGGCTAGAAATAGAAGGAGAAACGATCGTAGAAGAACTGCAAGGCAAGCGCAAATTAATCATTCAAGCATCCTCCCTCCAACCAATTCCTGAGCCCAAAAACCCTTATGATTATTAGATGTGGAGTAAGTATGAGATTAAATTTTACCTTTCTGATTGCGAGATGGACACCCCAGACTCGTCCTCCGTATACAAATTAAGACAAGGTACAGTCAGCTATAAAAGTTGCAACAGCATCCTGTAGGAGTTGCCAAAAGTAAATTCAGCAACTACACTCGTCATTAGTAAATAAATTCTGAGTATATGTCATCCGGAAAAAAATTAGCTATCAAAGGTGCAGCCTGGACGCTCGTCAGCTATGGAAGCAGTCAAATTATCCGATTTGCCAGCAACTTAATCCTGACGCGCTTGCTTTTGCCAGAACTATTTGGTCTGGTAGGTCTAGCCTACGTTTTCATCGTAGGGATCAACTTATTTTCAGACATAGGTCTAGGCCCAAGCATCATCCAAAATAAGCGCGGGGAAGATCCTCAATTTCTCAACACCGCTTGGACACTGCAAGTCATTCGCAGCTTTTTGGTTTGGATTTGTTTGATTATAATTACCAAGCCTGTTGCTAGTTTTTATGGAGATGACCGTCTCCTGTGGTTGATTCCAGTAATAGGTATAAATTCCCTACTAGGAGGGTTTAGATCCACAGCCATAGCCAGTCTAGAACGCAAAATGGCAGTGAAGAAAGTAGTGATTTTTGAGCTGGGCCAACAGATTGTTTCTACAACAGTGATGATTGTCTGGGCATGGTTTGATCGCAGCATCTGGGCGATCGTTGCAGGCGGCTTGAGTGGAGCTTTAATAGAGTTAGTAGGGAGCCATTTTTTGATTCCCGGCAAGTCAAACCGCTTTGCTTGGGATAAAGAAGCAGCTAAAGAAATATTTTCTTATGGAAAATGGATATTTTTGTCTACGGCTTTGTTTTTCTTGTGTTCTCAAGCCGATCGACTCATCCTTGGGAAAATCTTTACTTTAACAATGTTGGGGATTTATGGCATCGCTTTTACTCTCGGCGATATGCCGCGCCAAGTAATCATGGCCATTAGCGGGAGGGTGATTTTTCCCTCGATTTCTATGCTGGCAGAGTTGCCCCGGGAGGAGTTGCGCGCCAAGATACTCAAGAACCGCAAGCTAATTCTCATACCATTAGCCGTAGGTTTAGCAATTTTTGTGAGCTTTGGAGATCAGTTAATTTTAACACTGTATCGGAAAGAGTATGCGGCGGCATCTTGGATGATGCCAATCTTGGCTTTAGGTATCTGGCACACCACCCTCCACAATATGATGGGTTCTTGCCTGTTAGCCGTAGGAAAGTCTCAGTACCAAGCTATGGGCAATCTGCTGACTTTTGTGAATCTATGTATAACTATACCGCTGGCATACCACTTAAAAGGTAATTTAGGTGCGGTGATTGCTATAGCTCTCGGCGACCTTCCTACCTATGCAGTAACTAACTACGGTTTGTGGCGAGAAGGACTAACTTGTTTTTGGCAGGATATTCAATTGACAGCACTGTTTGTAGGGGTGCTGGCTATTCTAATTTGGTGTAGAGTGGCTTTTGGTTTGCATCTGCCGATCGATAAAATATCACCGATGGATTTAATCCCAATCAATCCACTGTTTCAGTAAAAAAAACTGTTGAAAGTGCCGCGTGTCCCACCTAGTTAATATCTTAAGTTGCATTCAGTCCTGGAGGCACCACAAGTTTCAAAAACTAGGTTTGTTACGGAAAATAACTCGTTGCAGCAATTTACTGTGGTAAAAAAATGGCTTTGTGAGTGTTAGGAATGGGGGCAGAAGTGTAAAATTTAACAGGGAAAATTGGGTAGTTAATTTTCAGCAGAAAGTAGGAGAGAAAGATTGGTGAGTATTTTTAAGAAAAAAATTAATCCTTCACCCTTCGCTATTGGGCAATTCAAACAGCCGATCGACCGCACGGCCATCTTCCTCATGCTAGTGCTGAGCGTCTTAATCGGACTGCTGCTGCTTAGCGGCGATCGCACAGCACCCAGAGTGCGAGAATTTACCTGGGAAAACAAACAAATCGGCGCCGAAGATACCGGCTTTATCCTCACATTCTTTCGGCCGATGAACCACTCCACCGTCGAGGAAAACTTAAAGCTAGAACCCCCCCTCCCCGGTAAATTTAGTTGGGCTGGAAGACGCATGGCTTACACCCTCAAAGATCCCGCACCCTACGGCGTTACCTACACATTAAAACTCGCCGGAGCAACCGACAAGTATTTCGGAGAAAACAACCAAAAAAAAGGAACGCCCATGCAACCGTTTAGCAGTTCCTTTCGCAGCCGCGATCGAGCTTTTGCTTACATCGGTGTCCAAGGCGAAACAGAAAGCAGATTAATGCTAGTCAATCTCACCAGCAGCGACTCGAAACCGATACCGCTGACTCCCAAAGATTTAGTAGTAACGGATTTTAAACCCTATCCCGACAGCGATCGCATTTTATTCTCCGCCACAGATCGATCGATCGCCCGTAGTCGCGGCACTCTCAATCAAGAACTATTCACAGTCACCACCGGCCTCAACCCCCAATCGGGATCAGGAAATCAACAAAAATACCCAGCCGGTAGAATCGACAAAATCTTAGACTCCAAAGATTACCAAAACCTCAAATTCGACCTCTCA
Organism: Microcoleus sp. S13_C3; assembly: GCF_036700905.1. NCBI lineage: Bacteria > Bacillati > Cyanobacteriota > Cyanophyceae > Oscillatoriales > Microcoleaceae > Microcoleus > Microcoleus sp. S13_C3. The sequence goes on from NZ_JAUBPT010000036.1 coordinate 38,617, forward strand.
GCAGACGGAAAAATCATAGTTGTCCAGCGCGTCAACCGCCGCAATCCCGGCGATTTCAGTCCTTGGATTTTGGAAGAAAAAGTGCCGCCCAGACCATTGGAAAATGAACAAGGCGGAGATTTTATGATTCGCCCCGACAGCAAATCGATGGTAATATCTCAAAAACAAGGATTAGCGATCGTCCCCCTCAAACCGGAAGCAGACCCAGTAGAATTTTTGCCAAAATACGAACAAGTATTGGGCATGGCCCGCGACAACTCCGCCGCCGCCTATGTTAAATACAACAGCGACTTTACTCGATCGCTTTTCATCTTAGATAACCAAGGTGTAGAACAAGAAATATTGCGTATTCCCGGCAGCATTATGGCCGTTTATTTCGACCCCCGCAAAAACCAAGACAACCAAGTTCAGCGTCTCTACTGTTTGTTAGCCCAACGCCTCAAAACAGAAAGCTACAAAGAACAGCCTTTCATAGCCACCATCGACCTCAAAAAAGAGGGTACTCGTTTGGTAGGAACCATCAAACCGCTGCTGATTTTGCCCAACCAATTAGATACCCAAATCAGTTTATCTCCCGACGGGCTGGCCTTAATTTTCGACCAATCAGTCACAGCAGCAACTCCCTCAGTAGCAGACAGTCCCCGCAACGATAGTGGACAGTCGATCGCCACCAGCCGCCTCTGGCTGCTACCCTTAGTAGAAATACCCGCAGACGGTTCTCTCGCAAAAGTACAGCCAGAAGAACTTCCCTTTGCCGGCTATCACCCCCGCTGGCTACCATAAATCAATTTGAGATTTGAGATCGCACTGCTGACTAATCTAAAATCTAAAATCTAAAATCTAAAATCTAAAATCATTATGACTCCCGAAGAAATTAGCAATACCCTTAAAGACTTATTTGGTGACAGTGTTGAGATGCCTGCTGCCACTTCTTGGCAAGTAGAAACCCCCAATTTTCGCCTGTTAGTCCTCCTTTCAGAAGACGGGAGTTGGCTGCGGATTTTGCTGCCGATCGCCGATGCCCAGGAAGCTCAACCATTTTTTGATAAACTGCTAGAAGCTAACTTTGACACCACCCTCGAAACTCGCTACGCCATACATCAAAACGTTTTGTGGGGAGTATTTCAGCACAGCCCGGCCACACTCGCGGCCGCCGATTTCTCAGCCGCCGTCGCCAGACTGCTGGCTTTGCAAGAGAGAGGTTTGTCCGACTTTTTCGACGGTTTGATAGAAAGCCGCATCCGTCAAATCATCAAAGCTGCGAAGATGCAAGGACAGTCTGTGGAAACTACCCTTCAGACTTTAGACCGTTTCTACGCAGAGGGATTGATGGGTGAAATGGAACTAGGGCGAGAGTCTCGCGAAAACACTCTCGCAGCTTGGCGGTATCAGCTAGAACGCCTCTGGCCGGAGGTGGAACCCTAAGACGATTGGAGATTGGAGATTGCAGATTGCAGATTGCAAAAAACTGATGACTATCGAGGTTCGGAAGTTGCCTAAAGTTGGATTTCTTTTGAGTGGTAGAGGAACTGTGGCCGACGGTTAGGATGTTCTTAATTCCACAAACCCTTGCGGAAGATTGCTTCTTCCTTCTCTCCTAGATAACTAAAGCCTTCCATCCGTTACATTCGGTTACATCTCACATCTTGCAGCAATATCAATAAGAGGATTTTTCGTGGGGTCGGGCGGGTTTATAGAACCTATTTACAAGCTTTAAGGCTGTTGGCGAACCCGCCCCTACGGCTAATTGAGAATGGTGCAAGATATCAGTTACATCTCACATCTTGCACCATTATCGCTTAACAGGCTTTCGGGCCTGTTCCACAAAGAGTGAATTTTCTTGTGGAACAGGCCCGAAAGCGTGTTCATAAAAAGCTTGTTGAGAATGGTGCAACATCTCAGTTACATCCGAAGAAAGCGAATCCGTTGCCGAACTTCCTTTGGCCTGGGCCCTAGTCTTGACAATTGGAGCCTGCAAGCCCCTTGGACAATGGCTAATCCGGGCCCTCGAACCATCACAGGATGCCCGTATATTCACTGATAACCCGCGAGATGTTCTGCAATTCCCTTCTATCAGTGGAAAAATGGTATAATTTATCACAATAATTAGTTATAAATATTAAAAATTTTCGGAAAACAGGCGATCGCACGTATATCATGGTAAAAAGTTTACAGCAGAGATCCGTAAGTTCCACAAAAGCTTAGATCGTTTAATATTGACTTAGAAACAAAATCTTTAGCAGACAATGCTACTGCGATCGGGTTTTCCCATCGGGTGCTGTTGTAATTGGACAAATTAGCAACTACCCGCTACCAATTACCAGTTACGAATTAATAGCAACTTAAGTTGTCCATTAATACAATATTTAACAGGGGTTTCCTCTATGTTTGCTGTGCGTGAGACTAGCTCGGAGTTATCAGTGTTGCATATACCTGAATTTTGTACTTGGAACATCTCCTTAGAATCAACTCTCCTAGACCTGCCACTCTCCAACTGCCAAATTGAATTAACTCAACAGGCAAAAGAAGTAGCCCAGGCTTTTGAAGAAAATGCCATGCTTCCCGGCGTCATTTTGACCAATGGGGGTAATTTTGTCGGCATCATATCCAGGCGCCTATTTTTTGAAAAAGTTAACCGCCGCTACGGAGTAGAAATGTTTTTCCAGCGACCAATAGAGGTGCTGTACAAGTTTGCCAAGCCAGAGAAACTCGTACTTCCCGCCAGTAAATTAATAGTAGAAGCCGCCCAGGAATGTCTTTACAGATCGGCCGAATTAATTTACGAACCCGTAGTAGTGGAAATAGCCCCCCAGACCTACAAGCTGTTAGACGTACACCAATTAATGGTCGCTCAATCAAGAATTCACCAATTAACAAATAAATTACTCCACAAACAAACCCAAGCCAAACTCATCCAAACAGAAAAAATGGCGAGTTTGGGGAGGATTGTAGCCGAAGTAGCCCACGAAATCAGAAATCCGCTGAACTGTATTTGGGGAAATTTAACTTTTCTGCTTTCCTATTTTGAAAACTTGCTTCAGCTAATGTCGGTTTATGAAGAAGAATATTCGACACCGTGTCCCCGAATTGAGGCCCTTAAAAAAGAAATTGAATTTGATTTTTTACAAGAAGATTTGCCGATAACCTTAGAAGGGATGGAGTTGGGAGCCTCGCAATTGCTAAAAATAGTTAACGGGCTGCACCACTTCTCTCACATGGACGAAACAAAACCAGCTCAGACAGACCTTCACGAATGCGTGGAGATGACGCTGTTAATTTTGAAAAACCGCTTTAAAAACAGCATAGAAGTGGTTAAAAATTACGGCGAACTGCCGCTAGTTAGCGGCTACTCCGGTCAGTTGAGTCAGGTGTTTTTGAATTTGTTAGTTAATGCTCTAGACGCCCTGACAGAGTACGCAGCAGATCGAGAAATACACAGCCCATGCCGGGACAACTGGCAGCCCCAAATCGAAATTACCACTAAAGTGATAGAAACTGAACACGGCAAGCGGGTGGCAATTTGCATTGCCGATAACGGGCCCGGCATTCCCCCAGAAAATCACCAGCAGATATTTGACACCTTTTTTACCACTAAACCAGCAGGCAAAGGCACCGGTATGGGGCTGGCTATCTGCAATCAAATCGTCACAGAAAAGCACGGTGGCGAACTGAGAATGCGATCGCAACCAGGTAAGAACACTGAATTTGAAATTCTCCTGCCTATAGTTCAATACGGTTCAGTTAGTGCTAAAAAAACAGATCGTGCGTAGGTTGGGCGGAGTGGAACGAACCCTCCGTTTCACTCCCCCCAAAATTTTCGCTACAATTTTCCACGGGCCCAAGCGTATTGACCTATAGTTGGCACAACATGATTAACCCAAGAATATTCTCGGTTGTTGGCTCAGAAAAGTGAAGTGATAGGGTAGCTTAGTAGTAGGTTCTCATTTCACTTTCCCAGCGTTTCGGCAACTAAAAGTTCCAGTGGCAAATAAATTCAGTTCCAAACTCATTGGCCCTTCACTCTCCGAAGGCAGCCATCAAGACCTTTCCCTAGAATCTACCCTCTGGGATTTGCCCCTGTATGAATTTCAGGTTAAATCGAGCTGCTTGGCCGTGGCAGTTGCCGAAATGTTTGAACAGTATCCCCTAGTGCCGGGAGTCGTCTTGATGGAAGCAGGAGAGTTTGCTGGCATGATATCTCGCAGGCAACTGCTGGAATATTTGCTCAAACCCCAAGGCCCTGAGCTATTTTTGCACCTGCCACTAAAAGTTCTCTACAGTTACGCTCGCGTCGAAATATTATTGGTGGCAGAGAGTACAACTATTTTGGCAGCCGCCCCACAAGCTCTGCGTCGATCGCCCGAATTGCAATCCGAACCGATCGTCGTCCAAGTAGACTCCCAATCTTACCGACTCTTAGACCCTAACGCACTAAACATCGCGTACTGGCAAATTCGCGGCATAGAAACTCAAGTCCGCTACGAAAGAGCCCAAACTCAAATGATTCAAAGCGAAAAAATGGCTAGTTTAGGGCGTTTAGTCAACGGAGTCGCCCACGAAATTTTAGATCCGGTAGGCTTTATCTGGGGGAATTTAACCTACGTCAGCGACTACAGCAAAAACTTGATGGAATTGCTCTCAGTTTACGACGCATACTGTACTGACCCACCGCCGGAAATAGCACGGCTCAAAGAAGAGATCGACTATGACTTTTTGCAAAGCGATTTTCTCCGAACTGTTGCCAGCATCAAATCAGGTGCAGAACGTTTGAGCAAGTTGGCAACCAGTTTGCAAAACTTCTGCCACATAGACGACATTTATCCGAAACCCACCGACTTGCACGCCAACATAGACAGCATACTTTTGCTGCTCAAAAGTCGTTTGACTAGGGAAATCCAAGTAGTGAAAAACTACGGCTACCTGCCACCAGTCCCATGCTATGCAGGACAGCTAAACCAAGTATTTATGAATATCTTGACCAATTCTATTCATACATTAATTAACGAAGCAGTCGGTCAAGAATTGGCGAAAGAGTTCAAAGGTGGAGGACCCAAAGACGCCGATCGCCAGCCTAAAATTGAAATCACAACTCAAGTCTGCTGTCCCGAACCTGCGCCGGATTTAGACAAACTTCATGTTCGCTGGGTTTCGATTTGCATATCAGATAACGGGCCAGGAATGTCACCTAGCAAGTACAAAAAAATCATAGAATCATTCTCTACGGAAAAACGCGCCCTCAAAGAAACGAGTTTAGCAGTTAGCTATCAAATAGTGACAGGCAAACACGGCGGTGCATTCAGAATGCGATCGGAATTAGGCAGAGGCACTGAATTTGAAATTTTGTTACCGTTAGCTTAAAGAAGGAAAGCACTACACGGATTTTGACACGGATACACGGATGAATTATCTAGGGTGAGGCAGTAGTCAACTGTCAACTGTCAACTGTCAACTGTCAACTGTCAACTGTCAACTGTCAACTGTCAACTGTCAACTGTCAACTGTCAACCATTATCTAACTGACTGCCGCACATTTTACAAAATCTAGCATTAGCATCGTGTACAGACCAACCGCAACCTTTACAAACAGCTTCTCCGTGATTAGCACTTTTAACTAATTGTTTAATCAAATCCCCCAATTGCCAAGGAATTAGAGCAATTCCGGTCAAAATCATCAAAATAGTCAGAAAACGACCTGATTCCGAAATCGGGGTAACATCGCCAAATCCCACCGTAGTCATGGTGACAACCGAGAAATAAACAGCATCCAAAAAAGTTCCAAAACTTTCGGGATTGGCCGGATGTTCGACTTGATAAATTAAACCAGAATAAACAAAAATTATTGCCAGCAAAGTAAACAAAATCCGAGCAAAAATCACCCCATCTTCGCTGCTGATGCGGAAAATTGAAATTTTCAATTCCAGAAAGCGGATGAGTCGGAGAATTCTAAACCAGCGAAAAATTCGGATAAAACTGACGTTGACAAATCCCAGCAAAAATGGTAGTATTGCCAGCAAATCAATAATAGAAAAAAAACTAAAAATAAATTTAACTCGATTTTCGGCACACCACAGCCGCAATAAATACTCAAACACAAAAACAACTAAAAGCGCTGTATCGAGAGTTTGCAAATTAATTCTAACAGTTTCCGAAATCGGGTAAGTTTCGGCGATGAAGCTGGTCGAAGATAGGAGAATTAGTCCGGTAAGAGTTAAATTGACGGTTCTGCCAATTGGGGTTTCGATGTCTTCGAGATAAAATCCAATTTGCGATCGGGTTAACATAGATGAGATAATTAATACCATTTATGAGGTAAGGGAATTATCGCATATGAGTATCGAATTAACTAAGGGTGAAAGGTTCAATCTTTCTAAAGAGACTCCTAATTTCAGTAAAATTGCGATCGCCCTGGGTTGGCAAGTCAGCCAGACAGCACAAAACTGCGACATTGACGCATCTGTTTTTATGTTAGCGGCGGACGGTCGGATTCCTGATGAAAAGTATTTTGTATTTTACAACAATCTGACATCGCCGGACGGTGCGGTGCGACATTCGGGAGACAGCGCGACTGGGCAAATAGACGGAGATGATGAGACGGTTTATGTGGATTTGAGTAAAATCAATTCGGCGATTCAGGAAATTGTGTTTGTGGTGACTATTCACGAGGGACAGGAAAAGAATCAAAGTTTTAGTCAAGTTACAAATGCTTTTATCCGGCTTTACAATTCAGAGAGTCTTGGCGAATTGGTTCGGTACAATTTGAATCAGATATTTTCCCAAGAAACGGCTTTAGAATTTGGACGCTTGTATAAGAAGAATGGCGAATGGAGGTTTCAGGCGGTAGGACAGGGATATAATGCTGGGTTGCAAAGTTTTGTAGACAAGTATTATGTTGAGAATGCGGTTGAGAAAAGCTCGAATGCTGGTGAGAAGGTTGATGATGCTGAGGTTTTGAGGCGGTTTAGCGATCGGGTGGATCGGTTATTGCGCGAAGAGGCGATCGAGGAGACAGCGGTTCCAGCATCTAGCGATGCGGTAGAACAGCCGGCTGCTACTCCTGTAAATGCGGATACTGTGCAATCTCAGGAAGAGGCAAAAATAGATGATTCTGCACTAGAAAATCTGGAACCAGCGATCGGTGCTGAGGAATTTTGGAAACGGCATGAAGACGGAGAACGCGACTTTACAGGGATTAACCTAGCGGGAGTGGATTTAAGTGGCAAAACTCTCGACTCTAATGTCAGTCTAACTCAAGCAAACCTGAGCAATGCCAATCTAGCAAATGCCAACTTAACTAGGGTAAATTTAATTGGAGCTAACTTGCAAGGCGCAAATTTGAATTCAACAAACTTGCACAGTGCGGATTTGATTGAAGTTAACTTCAGTGGGGCTAACTTAACTAAGGCAATCTTGTATTGTGCAAGACTAATTCAGGCAAATTTGACTCAAGCCAACTTAAGCGAAGCAAAGTTAGATAGCGCCAACCTGACTACAGCAAACCTCAGTAGAGCTAACTTAACTCAGGCAAGTCTAGCTAGTTCTAACCTGACAGGAGCCGATTTAAGTCACTCGAAGGTAACTCAAGTCAATCTAAGTCATGCCAACCTCCGTGGCGTAAACTTAACAGGAGTAAGTTTGACAAGAGTTAACCTTAGTGGCGTTAACCTTAGTGGCATGAATTTGAGTGGTGTTAAGTTAAGTGGGGCGAATTTGAGTGGAACCAACTTGAGAGATGCTAATCTCACAGGGGTAAATTTGATTGGGCTAAACTTACGAACCGCTAATCTAAGTGGGCAAAACTTGAGTGGGTTCAATCTCTCTGGAGCTAACCTATATGGAGCAAACTTGAGTAAAGCCGACTTAACTTCTGCAAACTTGTGCGGGGCAGATTTGAGCGCTGCCAACTTAGAAAAAACTAACCTCAAGGAAGCTAAAATGGTTGGAGCAAATCTGGAAAATGCAACACTCACAGGCGCAATTATGCCAGATGGCACAATTCACAAATAGATTAATGTTTGTAGTAACGAATTGAGTCCTTAGAAATGGCAGGAGTAGGGCGTGTTTTCTTGACCCGGAGATCCCCCCTAGCCCCCCTTAAAAAAGGGGGGAACCGGAAGCACTCAAAGTCCCCCTTCTTAAGGGGGATTTAGGGGGATCGAGACTTCGATAGAAGTGACATTTATTATGGGTTTCAGTCTTAAATTGATACCAAGAGTGGGGTGTGCATCGCCCTAGAAATAGATTATGATTAGTATTAAAGATCAAATACATAGATTGTCGATGAATGAATCGGAAACGGAAATAATAGAATCTACCCTGAGATGGATGACCGAGTTTGTCGAGTTACCGCATCCCGTTTTCAGCGATTTACCGATTTGTCCCTTCGCTAAAAAGGCACGGTTGGCTAATCAAATTTTATTCAAAATCGAGCGGTTTTCAGCCCTGACTGAGTTCGATCGCGATTCTGCCATAATGAAATCAATTTATGAATTTTACAATTCGGAATTGGAAATAATGGTAGTAATTAATCCCGAAAAAACTGCAATTAGTGCGCCAGAAACTAAAGAATTGATAGACAAATTGAATAATCAGATTTCAGAATTGGGCTTGCTGGCTTTTCACATCCATCCCGAAGAAGATTTTAATATTGACGGGCTTCATACTAGGAGGATGCCCTATCCGGGCTTCACTGTTCAAGTAAATTCTAAGCTGAAGCCAGCTTCCGATTTTTTAGAGAAAACGGAATATTACAAAAATTGGACTGCCGAACAACTGAAAAATTTCGGAATTCCGAGAAATTGACGATCGCCCGCCCTCCCCGCGTATCTCCCAGCCATTACAATTAATTCAGCAAAAAATCTTTACACATAAGAAGTCATGCAGCTTAAGTCAACAACCCGCCATATTCGCATATACACCGCCATCCTCGAAGATAACGAACTCGTCCCCAGCAATGACCTTTTGACCCTCGACATTGACCCAGATAACGAACTTAACTGGAATGACGAGTCAATCAAACAGGTATATGCCAAATTCGACCAACTCGTAGACGCTTACGAGGGCGAAGACTTGACCGAGTACAACCTCCGCCGTATCGGTTCGGAGTTGGAGCACTTGGTACGATCGTTCCTACAAAAAGGCCAAATCAGCTATAACCTCAACAGCCGCGCTGTCAACTACAGCATGGGATTGCCTCAAGTTGATGCCAAAGTTCACCTGTAAGGGCGATCGGGCGATCGGCATTTATGTCAACTTAAGATTGAAACCCATAATAAATGTCGCTTGTAGCTGAGTTTCGATCCCTCCTATTCCTCTTAATCAGGGGAGTACGGCAGGGCGGTTTCATTTTCTTGTAGGGATCGTGCTACCCCTACTCCCCGTGCCGGCCCTTGTGGTCTGACTGCCGATCGAATTGTCTAGGTCGGGGGTAGGCACGGGGGCACTACCCCTACAAAATTCATGTTTTTGGTGAGAATGAAACCGCCCTGGGAGTACGGGGGGAAAAGAGGGTTCTGTTTCCTCTCTCGCTTTGGGGATGGAGGGGGATGTAGACTTGGATACAGAGGAAAGGTGGAGATGGGGAGAATTGAGAAAATCTGCTTTTATTCTTCTTCCTGCTTGTTTCTGACTCCTGACTCCTGACTCCCGGCTTCTTCCTTCTCCCGACTGGCCTCGGAGTTCTCCCCCGCCTCCCCAGCATCAACCGGAGAATTTGGAACGCGATCTCGTTCCAAAAACTGTTTAACTGCGACTTGGCGGTTGGCCATAAACTGACCCCAAGCGCCGGGAAACATCCCATCCAAGGTTTCCACCAGTGCCCAAACCTCAAGATTCATCACTTGGTAATAGAAACTGTGAGAATGTTGAATGCTAGTGAGTATTTCGTCTATTTCAACAGCAGGCGGCAGCTTCGGATCGGGCAAATTCTTGGGAAAGGCGCTGGGATCATGTGGGTGCATGGTTCAATACTCAACAGCTTGCAGAGGCCGGTCAGTCGATTTGAGATTTTAGATTTTAGATTTTAGATTGATTCCACAGATGAATCTGCGGGCTTGAACTAATATCTAATTTTTTTTGCTCTCCACGACTCCTGTCGGGGGCTTGCGTCCATCAGTCGATTTGAGATTTTAGATTTTAGATTTGAGATTGACTCCACAGATGAATCTGGGCGCTTGAACTAATATCTAATTTTTTTTGCTGTCCACGATTCCTGTCGGGGGCTGGCATCCGTCAGCTGATTTTAGATTTTAGATTTTAGATTTTAGATTGACTCCACAGATGAATCTGCGGGGCTGTATCCGTCTTTGGGTAGGGTTAAATTTAACTTCTGTTGCGAAACTAGCGTGCGAGGCACAGATGACCCTTCGCGAGAAAACCGACAATTGATATTTATTTATACCTGTCGGCTCAGGTGATTTCTACCTAGCTGCATCATACCATTATAGTTAGTCTAAAATTTCAATTCCCTTGAGTGCTGCGATTTCTTCGGAAATGACCACTATCAGGAATATGCTGAAAACAGCGTCAGAAACCTCAGCCTAAAGGCGTGAGGCTTGAAAGAGAAATCTAACAGGCCATTCTGACCAGACTAAGCTTTAAATAGCTACGTTATTTAGGTCACGACACCCGCTTGATGCGAAGCTAGTCCCTTGCTCTGTCGCTAGTGGTTAAACAGTCTTAAGGTCACGCTCGACAGTGCTGCTAGCCGGCGCAAGCCTTTATAACTTTGTCGAAGCTAACTTTACCCCAGAAATGGGAGTTTGGGGCAACCATTCCCCAAAAATCGGAGAGGTTGCATAAAATTCCCTCTCCGACCCCGAAAGGGGATTTAATTCAATGTAAAGCCGTCCTATAAGGACGGGGCTTCAGCCCTCCGCTTCGCTCCACCCAGTTTTTTGGTGATTTCAAGCCAATGACTGGGGTGTGGCGCGATCGTCTAACCGTGAAAGCTCATAGCAAGATTCATCCGACCGTCAACAAAATGGTAAACTGTTCGTGTCAGTACAAGACATTAAAACCTACCCCTAGACTGGGGAAAGTCAGATATCACTACGCACACAACAGTGGAAACGTGGTGAGCCCGGAAACCTGAAAAATCAGGAGATTAGGACTGCGAAGTCTTAAGAATCTCCGTCTGTTGAGAAAGCGGGGGTGTCAAATAATCGCCACGTATCAACCCGTCGAGGTTCAATCGCTAAAATAGTTCAGATCAGCACGCTTGCCCCAAGGCGTCAGGAACCCTTATGCAAAACTCTGTGGCAAAACACTACTTATGGGCTTTAGGTGAAGGGATCAAAGGGTGTAAGCCAGGCGATCTGATCGCTGGTCGCTACTTGGTCAAGCGCGATCGACTTCTTGTCGATACTCAACCCGAACACTTGCCGGAACTGCCCGAAGAGATTCCGAGTGTTGTCACTCCTTATCTGAGACTGTTTGCCTATCAGTTGCACGTACCTCAAGTATACGGCCTGGTATCGTCCAAGATGAGCAAGCTATCGGGAGATATCTGGCTGCTGGAAAACGTGCCTATTTTGAAGGTGACGGAATCTTTAATGCCGGAATTGGCGGATTCCTGGAAAGGATCCGCAGCGATGCGCCAGCTCAATTGGCTGTGGCAAATGGCCCAGTTGTGGCAACCTTGTATCGCTCAGGGCGTGGCTTCGACGCTGCTGACTCCCGAACTGCTACGGGTGGAAGGGCAATTGGTGCGGTTTCTGGAATTGCAGCCCGATCGCAAACCGCCTCATTTGTCGCAGTTGGGCAAATTGTGGCAGCAGTGGCTCGAAGATGCTCACCCGGCTATTGCCAATTTTTTGAGGCAACTTTGCCAGCAAATGGTTGCCGGTCAAGTGCGCCACGGCGAACAACTAATGAGCCAGTTGGATAAAGCTTTGGCAAAGTGCGGTCGATTTTACGATCGTCACGTTGAAATTGCCACGGGCACGGATGTAGGCAGATCCCGCGCTCACAACGAAGATGCTTGCTATCCGCCCAGCGGTACGCTGTTGGCAGGAAGCCCGGGTGCGGAAGCTTGCGCGATCGTCTGCGACGGTATCGGTGGACAAGACGGGGGCGAAGTCGCTTCGGAAGAAGCAATTGGTGTGCTGCGCGACAAGTTGCAGCAAATGCCCCTGCATCAGGCTAATTGGGACCCGTTGAGCCTGACTTCCAAGCTGGAACGGGCGGCTTGTGCTGCTAATGACAAGATAGCCAGTCGCAACGACAGCGAACACCGCCAAGGCCGCCAGCGGATGGGAACTACGCTAGTTATGGGTTTAGCCCACATTCACGAACTCTACGTCGCCCACGTCGGAGACAGTCGGGCTTACTGGATTACCCGCACCGGATGCTATCAAGTTACTCTCGATGATAATGTGGCTTGCCGCGAGGTGCGGTTGGGCTACTCTCTCTACCGGGATGCTTTGGAACAAGTGGCCGCCGGAGCTCTGATTCAAGCTTTGGGGATTACTTCGTCCAACACTTTGCACCCGACTGTGCAGCGTTTTCCGGTGGATGAAGACTGCGTTTTGCTGCTGTGTTCTGACGGTTTGAGTGATAAAGACCGGGTTGAGGAATGTTGGGAAGCGGAGATTTTGCCAATTCTCGACGGTAGCATTAATTTGGCTAAGGCGCGCGATCGACTGATTGAGATTGCTAATACTAGAAACGGTCACGATAACGTCACTGTTGCTTTAATTCACTGTCAAGCACATTTGAGGGAAGACGGCAATACTTTTACAGAACTGTCTGTCGCACCTTTAGATACGCCGATCGAACTAATTTCCGATAGCGAGGATCTGCCAACGGATTTGACCGAAAGCACAAGCCTTGGCGAGGGGAATTCTCAAGGAAAAACGCAGTTGTTACAGCCGGAAAAAAGCAAAAGTTTATTTTCGCTGCTGCTGAAAATTTTATTTTTATTGGGTTTGGGGGGTGTATTTGCTTATTTTTTCATCCCTCCGGTGGGTCGCGCGATCGATACTGCCGGGGAGTCGATTTTCGGGAAACGCGGTTTAATTAATGCTGGAAGCACGCCGGAGAAAACAGTTGAATCTGTAGCTTCTCCGGTCCAATCTTTAGAAACAGGCTCGTTTATAGAGATTAAAACTTCTGCGGCTGGGGAATTGGGAAAAAAGGGCGATCGCTTGGATTTGCGAGGCGCAATCGGTGAGTTGACTGTCAAAGGAACAGTCCCAGCCGGCAGTGTTTTGCAGGTGACAAACAAACAGCTTACACCTCAAGGCAATTGGCTGGAATTGAAAGTTTGTTCGATTCCTGAAATAGTGCGATCGAACTCTCCCAAACCCCAGTCAAATAAAGATTTTTCTACAGTTTCAAAACCGACAGTGAATCCATCTCCCGCTGTAGCAACTCCGTCGCCTTCCCAGGCAGTTAAGCCAACAGTTGAAGTAGAAAGCGCCAAGCTGCAACCGGGGGAAATCGGATGGATTCAAGAACAAGCTGCTGTTTCTAAAGTAGTGTCTAACCTAGCCTTAAACCCTACTCAAAAGGGAAAATGCGTTGATTCTGACTCAAACCCCAAGGCTAATTAAACTGTTAATAGTACATCCTGCCGAGGTAATTTGAATAAGTTTAGGAAAATGGAAGATGCAGCTTGCTAAAAATAGAATAGTTTAAGGCAGACACAGACATCAAATAAAATTTGAGACCGCTCAAGCCGAAGATTCCTCAACTTTTTGATTCGAGATCAAACTATGACGAAAATTACCGACTATTTCCAGGGAGTTTATGCGGTAAATCTCCCTGAGAGGAAAGACCGACGCCAACTCATAGTCAAGGAATTAGAGGAAGCAGGAATGCCCCTCACGCCCCATAAGGTTGAGATATTTCCCGCAATCCGCCCCGACGATGCTGGAGGTTTCCCCAGCATTGGGGCGAGGGGATGCTTTTCCAGTCATGTAGCTATCCTCAAGCAGGCCAAAGATAAGGGGTTGAGCAATATTTTGATTGTAGAAGACGACCTAGAAATTTCAGCAAAGTTCAGAACAGACCAAGCTGTTATCCTCGAACAACTGTGTCAGCAAGATTGGGATTTCGTCTACTTCGGACACGTCGAAGAGGTTGAACAAAAGTCTCCTGTCGCCCTCGTGCCCTTTTCGGATGGGGTGATGACCACTCATTTTTACGCTGTAAATGGCAGGATTTTCGATCGCCTCCTGCGGTTTCTGGAAGAAGTGCAACAGCGACCTCCGGGACATCCCGACGGGGGCCCGATGCACCTCGACGGAGCTTATTCTACTTTCCGATCTCAAAATCCCGATGTTGTCACGTTGATTGCTTCTCCAAATCTGGGGTGGCAAAGGAGCTCCCGTAGTGACATCTATCCTAATCAGTGGTTTGACCGTGTACCTGGGTTTAGGCAATTAGCAGGTGCAGCCAGAACCAGCAAATCAAGGCTGAAGCGTTGGCTTTCTAGTTAATTGAATTCGAGTTTAAAACCCTTCGCTTATATCAAATCTGTTAGCACAATCGCCCGGAAAATAATTAATACCAAATCCGGGTTTATTATTCCCTTTATGAAAGAGGCGGTTGATACCTTTTGACCTCAAATTATACACATAAAGTCTGCCGCAGTCCGGTGTCAGGGTTCGGGGTGAGGATGTTGGAATTGGCTGGTTTTAGTGTGTTTTGACTTTCAACAGGCTTAATTTTTGTTAATTAACCGCAGAGGACGCAGAGGACACAGAGAAAGAAAGGAAGAGTTTAATCAAGCTTTCAATCCTTGATAGGGATTTAGGGGTTTTCCTGCCAAAAAATCTCCTATCTCTGTACTCTAACGGTGGCAACCACCGCACAGCCATCCAAAATTCCTCTTACGCCCCAGCTTCCATAAAACCCATCAACCAATTAGCCATCGTCGCCCTGCGAGTCTGTTTCGGCCCGAATTCCCCAATTTTATAGCCCTTAAACCCCAATTTTTCCTTCAGCAACTGCTTGTTTTCTGGAGGGGTCGATCGAGTCAATTTCACCGTCGCCGGCCTAGAATCGATAAAATCCGGCGGTTCCGGGTACTCTTGCCGCCACTCGGCTGCAACACCTGCACTGTTCCACTTGCCAGTCTCGGCATCCCAGCGGTAGCCCAGATACAGCCAAACTAATCGGTTGACGGCAGCATCGTCGATTTCTTCGTTGAGAATAGCCCAAATAGTTTCGTTATTCAACGGTGGTAATTCAGACATAAGCGCGATCGAATCGGAAACAAAAAAAGTTTAACTCACATTAGGTAACATTATCAGGAACGGGCTCTCCGGCCCGTTCCACAAAAAATCCTAGGAATTTGTTTGTGGGGAGTAGGGGTTGGGCACGCGAACCCGCCCAAAATGCCACACGCCAAATATTACTTATTCAAAATTCCGTCTTTCTCGGCCATCGACAGCATCAAGTCAATCACGCGGGAAGAATAACCCCACTCATTGTCGTACCAGGAAACAACTTTAAAAAACTTAGAATTCAGTTCAATTCCCGCACCTGCATCGAAAATGCTCGATCGCGCGTCGCCCTGAAAATCTGTCGAAACCACCGCATCCTCAGTATATCCAAGAATGCCTTTGAGTTCGCCCTCCGAAGCTTTTTTCATTGCCTCGCAAATTTCTTTATAGCTAGTTTCCTTCGCCGTTTTGAAAGTAAGGTCAACTACAGACACGTCGGGAGTTGGCACCCGCAAAGCCATTCCCGTCAATTTTCCTTTCAATTCTGGCAACACCAAAGTAACAGCTTTTGCTGCACCGGTCGAAGATGGAATAATATTTTGAGCCGCACCGCGTCCTCCCCGCCAATCTTTTTGGCTGGGGCCGTCTACAGTTGGTTGAGTAGCTGTCATTGCGTGAACTGTCGTCATTAAACCTTCTTCCAAGCCGAAGTTATCGTTGATTACTTTGGCAATTGGTGCTAAACAATTCGTCGTACAGCTAGCATTAGAAACAACAGTATCTTTTGCCGGGTCAAATTTGTGGTGGTTGACCCCTACTAGAAAAGTTGGAACTTTTTCCGGGTCTTTTGTCGGTGCTGAAAGTATTACTCGTTTGGCTCCCGCCGTCAAGTGTTTTGATGCGCCTTCAAAGTCTGTAAACAATCCGGTAGATTCTACAACATAATCTGCGCCGGATTTACCCCAGGGCAATTCGGCAGGATTTCTAATCGCTGTACAGGGGATAAATAGTCCGTCAACGACAATCCCGTCTGGTTTGCTTTCAACTTCGCCGTCGTAAATGCCGTGGGTGGAGTCGTATTTGAAAAGATAAGCTAGGTTTTCTGGCGAAACTAAGTCGTTAATGCCGACAAATTGGATGTTGGGGTTTTTGATGCCGGCGCGCATGACTAGCCGTCCGATGCGACCAAATCCGTTGATGCCAACTTTTAATGCAGCCATGTTTAAACTCCTATTGAAAATATCGTTAGTCGATCGGGCGTTAGCGACGCCCGCCCCTACGGGGGCTACGCCAACGAAGAGGATCGCCTGTTGTGGCTTAGAATTTACCACGCTTACGGATTTTTGCAACTGATTCTTTTCTATCTCTTAAGAATTCTGAATTCTGCCGCGGCTGGGAAGGGCAATTAATCCTGAAAAGACCGCTGACTAATGGCTAATGGCTGATTTTTGTCAACTTGTAAAAGTGCTATAATAGACAGAAAATATTTTCAAAATTGCCTTTTTTAAATCAGCCTAAAGTAATAATAAAAAACTTATCCAAAAGGAGAAACGGATTGGCATTCTCACCAGTGGCGATTGTGGGAACCAAAGCCTAGGATGAAAGTCGCAGATACGCGCAAGGACACAGCACTGCCGTGTCCATACACATATGGCGTACAATCTATAGCAATCCTTGCAGGAGTCGTAAATTTTTTACCCCACCCCAACCCTCCCCGAACTCGCGGGGAGGGAGTAAGA
>NZ_JAUBPT010000344.1:0-1611 GCF_036700905.1 Microcoleus sp. S13_C3
CCGTCCTTTTTGGACGGGCGGGACGCCCATCCCACAATAACAATTAAAATTGTAAGTTATTTAATTCGCGATCCTAACGCAACCTAAAGATTCGTCTTAAGGCATTTTTTACCAGTCACTGAAGAGTATGTACATCAGGATATGCCAGAATTTTTGCATCAGCAGTTAGTAAGGGACACGCGCAAATCCTTGCAGTTGCCACAATGATTTGATCTGCTGGATCGCGGTGAAAACCTGTGAGTTTAGTTGACTCGACAATGATGGGAATGGTGAGTTCGAGTAGCTGCACTCCGGGATAAGCCAAAGCTTGTTTTAACCACTCATCAACTGTAACGGACAAAGTAAGTCTTCCCATTTCTACTAATTTAGCAACCTCCCAACAAGAAATGATGCTGATTCCTAAACCTTGAGATTGATATTGTTGTATCCAGTCCCGATGTTTCTGAGTCAGTCGTGTGTTATCGTCAACCCACCAAACCCATATATGAGTATCTAGTACAATCATTGTAACACTTCCCAATCTTCCAACGAAACCGCAGGTTCAAACGGCTCATTATAGCCAATGACGGTGCCTCGCAAAGGATATAGAAAAGTATTTTTCATGGTTTCATTTACCAAATTTAGATAGCTAATGAATTCTCGATATCCATCCAATTCTGTTTGTTCTTCGGAAGTGAGATTTGATGCTTGTTGTTGAGCTGTTAAAGTTTGAATTCGTTCCTGGGTTTGAATAGAAGCGCTAAATATTAAGAGTCCGTTGACCAGCTCAATGCGGACAGAACCTTCGCTGGGCAAGCTGTTGGGTAAGTGAGGCAGCTTGATGGGCAAATTAGCAATCATGGCATTAATTGACTGTATTTGATGTTGATTTTTTAATTATACCGATCGCTCTGTTGAATTTGACAGTTCTTGCCATGCTGAAATTATAGGCCGATCGCACTTTAGGAAGGAAAGGGCGATCGAGCTTTGACGAGTCCTCATAGATGCCGACAAACTGGCTTACGCAAGCTAAAGATTCATCTTTCGGGTCATTGGTAGTAATGTCGGTAATTTCTTTGCTATACTTAAAGCATCGTCCGACAGCGTTTAAAAGGAGCAAGAGTGTCAGCCAAAGATTACTATCATCCAGTTGTGAAACAGGCACTTGTTAAAGCTGGCTGGAAAGTTACTCATGACCCGTTGTTATTGAAATGGGCTAAGCGAAAACTATTTGTAGATATCGGAGCAGAAAAACTGATTGGCGCTGAAAATAATCAGTCTAAGATAGCTGTTGAAGTTAAAAGTTTTATCAGTGACTCTAAAATTTTAGATTTAGAGAAGGCTTTGGGACAATACATTCTTTATCAGAAAATTTTAGAACAAACTGAACCGGAAAGAACGCTCTATCTTGCCATACCTGCGATGTCTTTTGAGGAGCTTTTTATTGCAATACGGTTCAGTTAAAACTATTTATTCCTCGGAGATCCCCCTAAATCCCCCTTAAGAAGGGGGACTTTGAGTAATTTCTTGTCCCCCCCTTTTTAAGGGGGGCTAGGCAGGGTGGATTAATTGTCCCCAAGTAAATTATAATAGTCGAGCGCGCTCGGATGATCGTCCGAGCGCGCTCGACTA